>CACXGR010000275.1 GCA_902767235.1 uncultured Lachnospiraceae bacterium
CTTACGATCGTGCGGCTGGCGGAGTCCTACCTGCAGTCCCTGCCGGAGGACTTTAACGGCGCCATTCCGGACAGTGTCATGAGGAGCGCCTCCAGAGGAGGGATGCTCTCAGCCGGGAGCAGGGCTTACTTCTACCGGTATCTGTATCAGACCAGAAAGGAGTATCCGGCGATCTATGAGCGCCACAGGGAGGACATACGGAATTACCTGGCGCTGCAGATCGAAGAGCACCGGATGAACGAGAACCTGGCCGTGCTCTACAAGGAAGCTCTGATCGACCCGGATATCCGGCCGGACAATGCTGGAGACCTGACCAAGCTGTCCTATCTGTCGCACCTTAGGACGACGCATCTGGATATGAAGAGGGCTGTCACGGTCTACGAAAAGAGCAGCAAGGAGCATGTATATCAGATCGACAACGGGAACTGCATCCTTCCGCTGTACGGCGAAGAGAACCGGATCTTTCTGGAGGATGAGCAGCACAACCGCTATACGGCGAGCGTCCCCTATACATGCGATCGAATGATGGACCCTGTGCAGCTGACAGATCCGGTCTCCGTGCAGGAGATGTCGGACCTGGCCTTTGCGCTGGAGATCTCCGGTGCGGCGGCGGAATCCTTTGAAGTGACGGAAGATACCTTGCAGTACTGCGAGATCCTGGTCCGCTCGTCGGGGATCGACCAGGGATACCGGACGCGCCTCAAGCTTCGCCTCATGGACTACTATGAGAAAAAGCAGGATAAGGAGAGACTGAAGGGAATCGTAGGAACCATAGATCCTGTGGAACTTGCCACCGAGGAGAGAACGGCGACCCTTGCGCTCATGTGCCGCTGCGGCATGTATAAAGAAGCGGCGGACTGGATCCGCATCTGCGGCGCCGAGAACTGCACGGCGGAGCTGCTGTCCAGGATCGCGCTGGGCGCAGGCGGGCGCAGAGGCGATGACGCCGGCCGGGAGCCGGGGATCGGCCAGATCGCGTGGGCGGCATTTACCGCAGGTGCGGTCCAAAGGGAGATCCTGGAGCTCCTTCTGGAATCCTATGACGGCCTCTCGGAGGATCTTCTTCGCATCAGAGATGCCGCGGCAGAGGCGGCAGGAGAGAGCGAAAAGGCGGATCCGGCGGTGATCACGGCGGAAGACCGGCTGCTGTCGCAGATCCTTTTTTGCGGAGACATGATCGGAGAGCAGGAAGCGCTGCTGCTGCGGCAGTATGAGCGGGGAGGCACCCACCGGTCACTGGCCGGCGCCGGGATCGCGCAGTACTGCCACTACGCGCTGGCGGAATGGCATGCCATGGACGGAAAGATCATGGCGCTGATCGCGGAAGCGGACAGAGAGGGCATGAGCATAGAACCGGTGTGCAAGCTGGCCTTTCTCAAGGAGCTCTCGGAGAGAACGGACGGTTTCTCGCAGGAGGAGGGAGAAGCGGCGCAGCGATTTATCAGGGCGCTGGTGCGGCAGGAGATCGTCTTTCCCTTCTTCAGAAGGTTTTCCGGCGCGGGCCCCGAGCTCGGCCTGTACGACCGGGAGACTATGATCGAGTACCACAATCCCGCCGGTGTCAGAGGCGCCAGGGGACATGTGGTCATTCACTGCGCCGTCGACAGGGGCGGCAAGCAGGAGCCTTTCACAGCGAGAGAGATGAAGGAAATGGTGCGCGGCTTCTATGTCAGCTCCTTCTACTTGTTCTACGGAGAGCAGATTCACTATTTTATCACGGATGATCCCGAGGAGAAGAACTTCGTCGAGAGCGGCACCATCGGCCAGGACGCCATGATCGACCTGTCAGATCATGACAGATTTGCGGCGATCGACCGGATCTGCGTCAGCGCCGCGCGCAGAGAGCGGGTCAAAACAGCGCAGATGCTGCAGGATTACGCCAAAAAGGAGTATCTGACCAGGGAACTGTTCGGATCGGAGGAGGACGGCGATGCTCTTTACTAGACTTCCGGAAAAAAAGTATATTCTGGGGATCGACCTGGAAGAGACTTTCTGCCAGATCTCCTACCTCAACACGAGGAAATTTTCGGCCGGAATGGATCCCCACACCTTTTCATATATCGCCGGCAGGGAGGCGTTCAACATTCCCTCCGCCGCCTTCTGCGACGAAGAGACCGGAAAGTGGGCCTTTGGAAAGGAAGCACTTGACCTCGCGGCAGAGAGAGGTAAGGAGCCGCTGACCCGCCTGCTGGCATTGGCCGCGCGTGAGGAGACAGCCGGGGAAGAAGACGCGGAACCGGGGCGGAAAGGCGGCGGAGAAGGGGAAGCGCACTTTTACGGTGATCTTTTGACGGCCTATCTCAAATACTGCCTGACCCTTCTCTCCGTGGAAGTGACGGCGGAGGAGACAGAGGCGGTCACCTTTACCACGGCCGACATGGACAAGGCCAACGCGGCGGTACTGAGAAGGGCGGCGCAGGAACTCTATCCCGGTCTCGAGAAAGTCGCCTTTGAGGAGCATCTGAAGTCCTTTTATCACTATGTTTTGATGCAGGATGAGGAGCAGCGGCGGGAGTCGGTGCTGCTTGTAGACGGCTGGTCGGGGGCGGAGCCGGTCCTGAGCTGTCTCTCTTTTAATAAGAAGACGAGGCCTATTGTGTGCTTCCCCGAACAGAGAAAACTGGAGTTCCCGGAGGACGCAGACGCGGGCGGAAAGGATAAGATCCTGTATGACGCGGTCTGGGAGCTGATGCAGGAGAAGGCTTTTTCTGCCGCTTACCTTACGGGAGAACTCCTTGCAGGCGGTTGGATGAAGGAGTCACTGAACCTGATCTGCAGAGGGCGGAGAGCCTTCCAGGGGGACAATCTCTACAGCAAAGGCGCCGCCTACAGCACGCTCATCGCCTGCGGGATGGCAGCCAAAGCGGACAAGTACTTCTATCTGAGCACGGACGCGCTCCGCTGCAATATCGGTATGGCCTGCCTCAAAAAGGGGAGAATGGTGTACCAGGCGCTTCTGGACGCCGGTTCGGTCTGGTATGACGCCGCGTCGCAGATCGACATTCTGCTCGAGGACGGCGACGAGATCACGCTGATACAGACGCCGGTGGACCAGGGAAATACGAGGGAGATCACGGTGAAGCTGGAAAATATGCCCCAAAGGCCCAGAGCGGCAACGAGACTGAGGATCAAGCTGAGCATGAGAGCGGTAGACCTGCTGCGGATCGAAGTGGAGGACATGGGGTTCGGAGAGATCTTCCCCTCGTCGGGAATGAGATGGGAACAGGAGATAGCCATCAATGGGTAGGAGTATTTTGACAACGGGCAGGGTCGCGGAGCAGCCTTACCGGCTGGGGATCATCGACCGGAATGTCTATACAGTGGAGGAGCTGTGCTATTCGCTGGCGCAGTGCGCGTCTTTTCTGGATGAGGACCTCATGGATCACGGGCTCATCGTGTGGCTGGAAAAACAGTGCGGACTGCCGGAGCTCGCGGGACAGCTGCGGTCACTGCTGCGGGGACGCTGCGCCGTGGAGGACTTTGTCTCTGTGCTGCTCTTGTATGTCGGGTATCAGAGCACCGAGGAGATCGAACGGATCCGTGCGTCCATTTCCTCCGGCAAAGGCATGGAGCCCTTCCAGAGGCGGCTGAGCGAGGCGAGATTTCTGGCTTCGAGGGGGCATGTGAGCCAGGCCATCGATCTGATGGATACGATCCTGGAGGAGCTCCCGGAACTGGAGAGGGAGATGCGCGGCAGGATCTGGTCGGAGAAGGGGCTTCTCTATGCCCGGGGATTCCGGTATGCGGAGGCGGCCGAATGCTATGGGACGGCCTGGAGGCTGTCCGGTCGGCGCGGCAATTGCCTTCGGTATCTGGCGGCCAAGCGCTTTACGCTCACCGCGGAGGAATATGCGGCCTATATTTCGGAACATCCGGAGCTCTCGGATGCGGCGCGGGAACTGGAAGGGAAGACCATGAAGGCGGAAAAGGAGTGGAAGGCCGGCCCATCCGGGCGGCAGATCCGGCGCCTTCAGGGATACCTGCGCGGCGGCCAGGACAAGTCCTTCGACAACTACGCGCAGCTAAGGATCCGGGAGCTGCAGGACAGATTCCGGGCGGACAACGCGCCTTCATTCTGATCCGGCAGCGCCTCAGGGCCAAATCATGAAGAATGTTCGCTTTACTTTGGTAAATTTATTGTTATACTGTATTAGGTTGCGGATTGACGAACAAAAGAAAGGAAACAGCACATGGCAAATGACAGGTATGTAAGCCCTCTTTCCGAGAGATACGCGAGCAGGGAAATGCAGTATGTTTTCTCCCCGGACATGAAGTTCAGGACATGGAGGAAGCTGTGGATCGCACTGGCAGAGACGGAGCAGGAGCTGGGGCTCCCCATCACGGACGAGCAGATCGCCGAGCTGAAGGCGCACGCCGAGGACATCAACTACGACGAGGCCAGAGCGAGAGAGAAAGTCGTGCGGCATGACGTCATGAGCCATGTCTACGCATACGGCCTGCAGTGCCCCAAGGCAAAAGGGATCATCCATCTGGGCGCGACCAGCTGCTACGTGGGCGACAACACGGATGTGATCATCATGAGAGAGGCGCTCAGGATCGTGCGCGCCAAGCTGATCAATGTTCTGGCGGAGCTGTCCAAATTTGCGGACGAGTACAAGAGCCTTCCCACGCTGGGATTCACCCATTTCCAGCCCGCACAGCCCACGACCGTCGGCAAGAGAGCGACGCTCTGGATGCAGGAGTTCTGCCTGGCTCTGGGCGAAGTGGAGCACGTACTGTCCGGTCTGAAGCTCCTTGGAAGCAAGGGGACCACCGGGACCCAGGCGTCCTTTTTGGAACTCTTCGACGGCGACCTGGACAAGGTGGACCGCCTCGATCCCATGATCGCGAAGAAGATGGGATTTGAGAGCTGCGTGCCGGTATCCGGCCAGACCTATCCCAGACTTGTGGACACCATCGTCCTCAACGCACTGGGGATCGTCGCGTCGGCGGCCATGAAGATGGGCACGGATATCCGTCTTCTTCAGCACCTCAAAGAAGTGGAGGAGCCCTTCGAGAAGACACAGATCGGCTCCAGTGCCATGGCCTACAAGAGAAATCCCATGCGCAGCGAGAGGATCTGCTCTCTCTCCCGATATGTGATGATCGACGTGCTCAATCCCGCTGTCACGGCAGGCACGCAGTGGTTTGAGAGAACACTGGACGACTCCGCCAACAAGAGACTCTCTGTCGCGGAGGGCTTTCTTGCCATCGACGGCGTGCTCGACCTGTGCCTGAACGTCACGGACGGCCTCAAAGTCTATCCCAAGGTCATCGAGAAGCGCCTCATGTCCGAGCTTCCCTTCATGGCCACGGAGAACATCATGATGGATGCCGTCAAGGCTGGCGGCGACAGGCAGGAGCTCCACGAGAGGATCCGCGAGCTCTCCATGGAAGCCGGAAGACGGGTCAAGGAGGAAGGCATGGACAACAACCTGCTCGAGCTGATCGCGGCAGATCCTGCTTTCCATATGAGCCTGGACGAATTGAAGAAGTCCATGGAGCCCTCCCGCTATATCGGCTGCGCGCCGCACCAGGTCGAGAGATTTCTCGATGAGGTGATCAGGCCCTTACTTGAAGCCAACAAG
>CACXGR010000276.1 GCA_902767235.1 uncultured Lachnospiraceae bacterium
CAAAGATGAAAAGCTTAAGAATCCGGTGCAGACGGATGCGGACGGAAAGCTTTTGACAGAATACATCGAAGAGAGGAATGCTGCTCAGCGCGGCGGAAAGGAAAAAGCGATGACAAAGACAATGACGATTGAAGGTATGATGTGCACACACTGCGAGGCGACCGTAAAGAAAGTGCTCGAGAAGATCGACGGCGTTGCATCGGCAGAGGTCAGCCATGAGAAAGGAACGGCTGTGGTCACATTAAGCGGCGATGTCGCCGACGAGAAGCTCAAAGAGGCCGTCGAGGACCGCGACTACAAGGTGGTCTCCATCGCATAAAACGAGCGGCGGCGCCCGCCGGAGAGAGCAAACGACAGAGCAGTAAGAAAAAAAACAGCTGCGCTGGGGAAATATCCCCGGCGCAGCTGTTTGTGCTGCTGCGATCAGATCCGCGAGCGGGCTGATCACTCGGCGAAGTATTTGGCCTTGACTTCTTCTACAGGCATGTCGTGTCCGGTGAAGAGCTTGTAAGCTGCGACGCCCTGCCACAGGAGCATTCCCTTGCCGCCGAAGGTCTGGCAGCCGGCCTCCTTGGCCAGTTTGATCATCTTGGTCTCCACAGGGTTGTAGACAGCGTCTGTGACGATGAGATCGGGGCGCAGTACGGAGGCGTCCGCGATGACCATATCATTGTCGTATTCGGGCTTCATGCCCAGGACGGTGCCGTTGGACAGGATATCGCTGGTCGCGATCTCTTCGGCCAGTTTGGCCTTGTCATCGAGATCGTAGACGTTGACGATGCAGGCGGGGCGGTATTTTTTGATCTGTTCCGCGGTTCGGAGCGCATTGGGGTAGAACTTGTCGTGGATGTTGAAAATGGAAAGCTCTCTTGCGCCGTCCAGAGCACTCTGAACTGCGATCGCGGTGGCAGCGCCGCCTGCGCCGCAGAGGGTGATCTTCTTGCCGGCGACATCCACGCCCTTGTCGCGGAGCATGTTGACATAGCCTTCGCCGTCCGTGATGTGACCGGTGAGAACGCCGTTGTCATTTACGATCGTGTTGCATGCGCCGATGATCTTTGCGGCGTCAGAGTGCTTGTCCGCGTTCTTAAATGCCGCGGTCTTGCAGGGCATTGTGACGTTGAAGCCGCGGATCCCCAGTGTGCGCATCGCGTCGAAAGCGGCGGGAACCTGATCTTCCTTAACGGTGAAAGCAACATATGCATAGTTGAGGCCGAGAAGTTCGCTGGCATAATTATGCATTTCAGGTGATGTGGAGTGTCCCACCGGATCACCGATCAGGGCGAGTGTAGTGGTTCTTCCGTTGATTGTACGTGCCATAAGTAACCTCCTTGAAAACATAAGCTTTGTCTAGATATATGTTATTGCGAACCGCGTGATTTCGCAAGTTGAATGAGGGATTGACAAAGATTGTTTTTGATCTATAATGAAGAGTCTGAAAACAAAAATGAGAATCATTATCGAATTTGTCGGAAATGAGCGGTTTTACCGGGCAGAGAAAGAGGGGAGGATCTGAAAGGAAATGCGAACTTCCTATAAAACCAAGCATAGAGATCAGATATTGTCCGTCCTGCATGAGAGCGGGGGCGAACACATGACAGCCGGCCAGATTCACGACCGTCTCAGAGAGCAGGGCGTCTCCATCGGCGCCGCCACCGTTTACAGACAGCTGGACCGGCTGGTGGAAGAGGGTGCCGTCAGCAAATACGTGGTGGACTCCGTGACCGGCGCCTGTTATGAGATCAAAGAGGAGCACGGGGGCGGTTCTGCCTATGTACACGGAAAATGCGAGAAGTGCGGCAAAGTAGTGCACCTGGGAAGAAAGTCCATGGAGGCGGTCATGCGGACACTGGCCGAGACAGGCGCCGGCGATGGCTTTGAGCTGGACTGCTCGCGCACACTTTTTTACGGGATATGCAGAGAATGCAGGAGGCAGCAGTGACAGAATACAGAGCGAGAGATAAGCGAGGAGGCGCACATGCCATCCCGGCTCTACTGATGATCCTGGCGCTGCTGCTGGGCACAGTTACAGGATGTGCGGCTCAGGAGCCGGATCAGACCGGGGACGGAAAGATGAAGATCGTGACGACCATCTTTCCGCCGTATGATTTTGCCAGGGCGGTCATAGGAAGCGGTGAGACGGCGGATATCAAAATGCTCCTCTCGCCGGGTGAAGAGGTGCACTCCTATGAGCCCACGCCGCTGGACATCCGTGAGATCCAGGCGTGTGATCTCTTTATCTATGTGGGCGGCGAGAACGACGTCTGGGTGGAGCGGATCCTGGAGAACATGGGAGGCGAAAGACCTCAGACGCTGAGCCTTCTGGAAGTGACGGATACCCTCGCCGAGGAGATCGTCGAGGGAATGATGGAAGAGAGAGGCGGTCACGACCACGAGGCGGAGGAGCATGACCACGAAACAGAGGATCACGACAACGGACATGTGCACAGCGGAGACTCCTCGGAGGCGGAGCACGAGGAGGCGGATGAGCACGTATGGACGTCCCCTGTAAAGGCGGCAGAGATCACAGAAGCCATCGCCCGGAAAATCGCTCAGATTGATCCCGAACACGCGGAGACCTATCTGAAGAATGCGAAGGCCTATGAGGAACAGATCCTGGAGCTGGATGCGCAGTACAGACAGATCGCGGAGAACGCGGCGCGAAAGACGATCGTGTTCGGGGACAGGTTCCCGATCCGGTATTTTGCGGAGGAATACGGGCTGGACTATTTTGCCGCGTTTGCGGGCTGCTCATCGGAGGCGGAGCCCAGTGCGTCGACACTGGCATTTCTGATCGACAAGGTAAAAGAAGAGGAGATCCCGGTGGTCTTCACCATCGAATTCTCCAACGGCAACATCGCGAGAGCGATCTGCGAGAGTACAGGCGCGGAGCAGCGGAGATTTGAAACCTGTCACAATGTGACCAAAGAGCAGATGGATAGCGGCGCCACGTACGTCTCTTTAATGACCGGGAATCTGGAGTCAGTGCGGGAGGCACTGGGAGACAGGGATGAATAGCCTTGTCCAAACAACACTACGCGAAAGGCGGTGGAGAAGTGAGTCTGATCAGCTGTGAGAACCTGGCATTTGCCTATGAGGGCGTGACAGTGCTCAGGAATCTGAATTTTGCGATCGAGCAGGGCGATTATTTGTGCATACTGGGGGAGAACGGCGCAGGGAAGAGCACGCTGATGAAGGGACTTCTCGGACTGAAGAAGCCTTCGGCCGGAGCTGTGGTCCTGGGAGACGGGCTCAGAGCCAGAGAGATCGGGTATCTCCCGCAACAGACGCCGGTGCAGAAGGATTTCCCGGCCAGCGTGCAGGAAGTCGTGCTGTCGGGATGCCTGTCGGGGATGGGTATGAAGCTCTTCTACGGCAGGGAGGAAAAGGAGAAGGCCGCCCGCAATCTGGAAGCCCTGGAGATCACGGATCTGAAGGACCGCTGTTACCGGGACCTGTCCGGCGGACAGCAGCAGAGAGTCCTGCTGGCCAGAGCCCTCTGCGCCACGAAGAAGGTGATCCTTCTGGATGAGCCCGTGGCGGGTCTGGATCCTCTGGTCACCATCCACATGTACAAACTGATCGAGCGGATCAATAAGGAGATGGGGATCACCGTCATCATGGTCTCCCATGATATGCAGGCGGCGATGCAGTATGCGACGCATATCCTGCATCTGGGGGAGGACCGGCAGCTCTTCTTCGGCACGAGGGAGGACTATCGAGGCAGTGCCGCTTACCACAGCTTTATGGGCGGCGAGAAGGCCATCCATATCTGGAATAAGGCGGCCAGGGATGACAAAAAGAGTCCCAGGCACAGTAGAGAAGGAGGACAGAAGTGATGCTGAAGCTGATCGGGGAAATGTTTACATATCCCTTCATGGTGCGCGCTCTGTGCATGGGCGTTCTGGTGGCACTGTGCTCGGCGGTGCTGGGGGTGACGCTGGTCCTCAAGAGATACTCTATGATCGGCGACGGCCTCTCCCACGTGGGGTTCGGCGCGCTGGCCATAGCGACGGCGATGAATGCGGCGCCTCTGGCGGTGGCGATCCCTGTCGTGATCGCGGCGGCCTTTTTGCTGCTGCGGCTCACAGAGAACAGCAAGATCAAGGGAGATGCTGCCATTGCGCTGATCTCGACCGGCGCGCTGGCGGCGGGCGTCATGGTTGTTTCCATGACGACAGGTATGAATACGGATGTCTACAATTATCTGTTCGGCAGTATTCTCAGCATGTCCCGGGAGGACGTGGCGCTGACCGGCGTCGTGTCCGCAGTGATCATGGTTCTTTTTGTCCTGTTCTACAACCGGATCTTTGCCGTCACTTTCGACGAGACTTTTGCCCGGGCGACAGGCATGAACGCTGAGCTCTACAATATGGTGATCGCCCTTCTTACGGCGCTCGTCATCGTCATCGGAATGCGGATGATGGGGTCGCTCCTCATTTCCAGCCTGGTGGTCTTCCCGGCAGTGACCAGCATGAGAACATGCATCACATTCCGATCAGTTATGATCTGTTCTGCGGTTGTATCCGCGGTCTGCCTGGTGGCCGGTCTGGTCATTTCCTACCTGTATGCGGCGCCCACGGGAGCCAGCATCGTCCTGTGCAACATCGCGGCGTTCATTCTGTTTGCCGCCGTCCGCAAGGGCAGGGAATGCTTGCAAAGTGACAGGAAATCTCTATAATGAAACTATAAAATGATTCGGAGGAAATAATCATGAACAATGAAGAAAACAACAAGACACCGATCAGCGGCGATATGCTGATCGGCGATATTCTCAGACTGTATCCTGAGTCAGCATATGTGCTCATGAATTGCGGAATGGGATGCATCAGCTGCCCTGCTTCCCAGATGGAATCTCTGTCTGAGGCGTGCATGGTCCACGGTATCGATGCGGACGAAGTCATCAAATACCTGAACTATGAGCTGGGACTCACTGCAGCGGAATAAACAAAGTGCGTAAGAGGCAGCATGGGGGCTGCTTTATAATTTCATACTCAGACCGGGGTGTTAGTGATCCGGAAGGATCCTGTATTGTGGAGGAGGTTCTGTGATGGCAATTAATCAGAGAAAGGTTGCGATGGTTGGCTGTGGCTCTTCGGGCGCTGCGTCCTGTTTTGCGCTTATGCAGAGCGGCCTGTTCACGGAGATGGTCCTGATCGATTCGGAGCAGGAGAAGGCAAGAGGCGAGGCGATGGACCTCTCTCAAGGGCTTACATTTGCAAGACCGATGAAGATCTATGCAGGTACTTACGACGATCTGGCTGATGCGGCGATCATCATCGTCACGGCCGCAGGCGTCAAGAGACGCGATGACACCAGACTGGATCTGGTCAAAAAGAATGTAGCGATCTTCAAGACGATCATTCCCGAGATCGTAAAGAGAAATACGGAAGGTATTATGCTGATCGTTGCCAATCCGGTGGATATTCTCACTTACTCGGCGCTCAAGATCAGCGGCTGGGCGGAAGGAAGGATCCTGGGCGTCGGCACAGTCCTCGACACCGCCAGACTCAGATCTCTGCTGAGCGAGAAGCTCAATGTGGATGCCCGCAATATCCACGCCTATATGGTTGGCGAGCAGGGCAAGGGCGAAGTTCCGATCTGGAGCAGCGCGACCGTTTCCGGCATCCCGATCCGAGAGTTCTGTGAGATGAGAGGTTATCCGGATCCCACAGAGTATTTTGAAAAAGTGACAGCGGAAGTCCGCGGCAGCGGAGACATGATCACCAGAAAGAAGAAAGCGGCTTATTACGGCGTCGCGATGGCGGTCCGCAGAGTCTGCGAGGCGATCGTCCGCGATGAGAAATCCGTACTTCCCGTTTCCAGCCTCATGTACGGCGC
>CACXGR010000277.1 GCA_902767235.1 uncultured Lachnospiraceae bacterium
CCGCAGCGAGTACCAGGCAGGCAAGGGAACTCCTTCCCTCGTCGCTGTTTACCAGGATGCTACCGGCCAGGCTCTTGACAAGGCTCTGGCATACGGCGCAGGCATCGGCGCTTCCCGCGCAGGTATCCTTGAGACCACTTTCAGAACAGAGACCGAGACCGACCTGTTCGGCGAGCAGGCTGTCCTCTGCGGCGGCGTCTGCGCTCTGATGAAAGCCGGCTTCGAGACACTGGTGGAAGCAGGATATGATCCCCGCAACGCCTATTTCGAGTGCGTACACGAGATGAAGCTGATCGTCGACCTGATCTATCAGTCAGGTTTCGCAGGAATGAGATATTCCATCTCCAACACGGCTGAGTACGGCGACTACATCACAGGTCCCAAGATCATCACAGACGACACCAAGAAGGCTATGAAGAAGATCCTTGCCGACATCCAGGACGGCTCCTTCGCTAAGGAGTTCCTGCTTGAGATGAGCCCCAAAGCCGGCCAGCAGGTACACTTCAATGCCATGAGAAAGCTCAATGCAGAGCATCCCGCTGAGAAGATCGGAGCGGAGATCCGCAAGATGTACAGCTGGAACAATGAGGGAGATAAGCTGATCAACAACTGATCCTTACAGAGATCCTTTTTGGAAGAAAAGTAATAGGGCGCGCATCGGTTTGATGCGCGCCCTCTTTTTTAGAGGTTTGAGCAAAAACTTTCCTCACCCCCCAGCAAATACCGGTCGATCACCTCCGCGATCCCGTCGTGGTCGTTGTCCCCCACGACGGCGTCGGCAGCGGCAAGTGCCGCTTCATTGGAATTGCCCATGGCGACCCCCAGGCCGGCCATCTTCAGCATGGGAACATCGTTAAAAGCATCTCCGACACCGATGGCCTCGGAAATGGATATGCCAAGCACTTTGCAGAGATCGGCGAGACCGGTCCCTTTGGAGATACCCTGCGGGGTGGCCTCCAAGGAAGTGTTCTCCGCAAAGGTGAAGTCCAGAGGGAGGCCTGTAAGGCGCGCCTTTGTCCTTGCCCGGCTCTGCGGATCCGTGTGATACATGTTGATCTTGTTGATCCCGTCTGCATGCTCCAGCGCGAAGGCCCGGACATCTTCGGCGTAGGAGGTGGTCGCCTCATACAGCGGCTGGTAGATGGCCATGTCGAAGCGGGACATATTTTGAACGTCTGCCGCTTCTACGTAGGAGATCCCGTCGACCATGACCTGGAGCATGAGATCTTCCTGACGGGAGGCCTCGATCAGGACGGGCACCAAATGGGCCGGGATCGTCCGCACGGCAAGCGCTTTCTGCTCAAGGAAGTCGTAGATCACCGTCCCGCAGGCGCAGGAGCCGTAGCGGATGCCCATCTCGCCAAAAGGATAGGGCATAAGTTCCGTGACGGCGCGCCCGGTATCGAGCGCTACGATGTATCCCGCCCGGGCAGCGCGCAGGCATGCGGCTCTGGCCGATTCCGGGATCTTTTTTTCGGAATTGAGAAGGGTGCCGTCCATGTCGAAGGCGGCGAGCTTGTAAGCTGGCATAATACTACCCCTCCACGATCTTCCCCGCCAGCGCGCAGCGCGCAGCCGTGACGGGAGAGGCCAGATAGATGTTGACTTTGGATGTGCCCATGCGGCCGAGGAAGTTGCGGTTGTTGGTGGCGACCACGACTTCGTTGTCCGTGAGGATCCCGCCGGTCCTGCCGCAGCAGAGGCCGCAGCCGGGGGTCGTGATCATGGCGCCCGCCCCGGCGAGAATGTCAAGGGTGCCGTTTGCGAGGGCTTCCCGGTAGATCTTTCGGCTGGCCGGCGTGACGATCAGCTTGACAAAAGGAGCGATCTGTCTGCCCCTGAGAACCGCAGCTGCCGCTTCGAGGTCCTCCAGGCGCCCGTTGGTGCAGGAGCCGATGAAGACCTGATCTACCCGGACGGTGCCGTCCTCAATGAGGCCGACCGAAGGAACGATACTGCCTTCCTCCATGGCGGACGCCTCGGCGATGACCTGGGAGACCGGCTTGATCTTGTCCACCTGGGACGGGCAGGCCATGACGGGGACAAAATCCTCCGCGCGGTAGTTCAGGACCCTGGCGTAGACGGCGTCGTCGTCGCCGTGCAGCGTCTTTAAGAAGTCGTCGAGTTCGGTCAGGCCGCAGTACTGGGCCGTCTTTTCGTCGGGGGAGAAGAGCCCGCATTTGGCGCCGCACTCGACGGTCATATTGGACATGGTCATACGGCTGGCCACGGACATGGCGTCCACGGTGCTGCCGGTAAACTCCAGTGACTTGTAGGTAGCTCCGTCGGCGCGCAGGTCTCCGATGATCGTCAGGATGACGTCTTTGGAAGTGACGCCCTCGGGGAGCGTACCCTTGATGTTGACGCGGATGGTCTCGGGGACGCGGACCCAGAGCTTGCCGGTGCCCAGGATGCTGGCCATCTCCGTGTAGCCGATGCCGGTGGAGAAGGCGCCTACGCAGCCGTAGGTGACGGTGTGGGAGTCGGTGCCGAAGGCGACGTCGCCGGGCTTCACATAGCCGGCTTCCGTCATCAGCTGGTGGCAGATGCCGTCGGAGCGGTGGACGTTTCGGACGCCGTATTTGTCACAGAATTCGTCGCCGATGTGGTGGTGGCGGGGGTCGTCCAGCTGGCTGGCGGGGACGAGATGATCGTAGATCAGGACGGTTCGGTCCGGATCCCAGATCTTCTGAAAGCCCATCTCCTCGAATTTGTCTTTGACAAAGGGAATAAAAATATCGTGGATCATCACGCGGTCGACGTTCACGGTGATGATGTCGCCGGCTTTGACAGAGTCGGCGCCGATATTGTGTGCGAATATTTTTTCAATAAGGGTGGATCCCATACCGTTTTCCTCCTGAATGATCCCGTTGACTAAATGATCCCGTTGAGCTTCTGCATAGCCTTGACCAGGCCGCCCGCTTCGAGTATGTCCAGAAGATTGGACGGAAGAGCGGAGATCGGATATGTCCGGCCGGCGTATTCGATGCAGTCGCCGACCCTGACGGTGATCTCGTCGCCCTCTTTCACGTCGTCGCAGAGCGTGTCGTTCTCTATGAGGAGCAGGCCGTTGTTGA
Organism: uncultured Lachnospiraceae bacterium; assembly: GCA_902767235.1. Taxonomy (GTDB): domain Bacteria; phylum Bacillota; class Clostridia; order Lachnospirales; family Lachnospiraceae; genus CAG-791. The sequence goes on from CACXGR010000277.1 coordinate 3,078, forward strand.
TCGCATTGCGGAAGAAGATCCTGGCGTAGGAGCGCGCGATGACGGCGCGGACGCCCAGGGCCTTGATGACTTCCGGCGCCTGCTCGCGGGAGGAGCCGCAGCCGAAGTTCTTGCCGGCTACGATGATGTCGCCGGGCTTTATCTGAGATGCCAGGTCGGGGCGGAGGGGGCTGAAGCCGTAGGGGGCCATGTCCTGAACGGTCTTGAGCGCCAGATATTCCGTGGGGATGATGATGTCGGTGTCGATATCGTCGCCCAAAAGCCAGACTTTACCTGTAAATTGTTCCATAGGGACCTCTTTCTGTATTTAATAGGTGTAGGGCGATACGATCTCGCCCGCAATGGCGGAAGCGGTGACGGTGGCAGCACTTCCGAGATAGACAAAGGAATTCTTGTCGCCGGCGCGGCCCTTGAAGTTGCGGGTGCCCGTGCTGATCAGCACTTCGCCCTCGCCGATGACGCCCTGGCAGCTCCCCCAGCAGACGCTGCAGTTGGGGTTCATGACCATGGCGCCGGCCTCCATGAAGATGTCCAGAAGCCCTTCATGAAGAGCCTGCCGGTAGACCTCCTGACTGGCAGGAACGACGAGGAAACGCACCTTGTCGGCGACCTTGTGACCCTTGATGATGGAGGCGCCGAGCCTGAGGTCCTCGATGCGGCCGTTGTTGCAGGAGCCCAGGAAGGCCTCGTTGATCTTCACGCCTTTCACGTCATCTACGGGAGCCAGATTGTCCACAAAGTGGGGCTTTGCCACCACGGGAACGATGCTGGAGAGGTCGATGTCGTATGTCTTTTCAAAGACCGCGTCGTCGTCGCTCTTAAAGCAGGCCGCAGGCTTTCTGCCGCCGTGGGCCGCCAGATAGTTGAGGGTGATGTCGTCGACTTCCATGAGCGCTGTTTTGGCACCGGCCTCCACGCAGAGATTGCAGATGGAGATGCGGTCGCTCATGGTCAGGTTCTTCATGCCGTCGCCGACGAACTCCATGGCGTGATAGTTGGCACCGTTGGCGCCGATCATGCCGATGATGGTCAGGATCACGTCCCTGGCGGTGACGCGGTCGGCGAGCTTTCCGGTCAGGTTAAAGCGCAGCGTCTCGGGGACCATGACCCAGGAGCCGCCGGTCACCATACCGTAGAGGTAGTCAGTGCAGCCGACGCCGGTGCCGAAAGCGCCCAGCGCGCCGTAGGCACAGGTGTGGCTGTCCGCGCCGAAGATCAGCTGCCCGGGGACCACGTGCTTCTCGCACATGATCTGGTGACATACGCCGGCGCCTTCATAGAAGGTAATGCCGTTCTCCCTGGCAAAATCCCGCATCTTCTTCTGGGATGCAGCGGTCTTGGGGCTGTCACAGGGCACGTTGTGGTCCACGATCCAGACGAGCTTATCCTTGTCCGCGATCCGGGGATGTTTGAGCTTGTTGAACATATCAATGGTGAGGTGCGTGGTGCCGTCGTTGCTCATCAGGTAATCGAGCGCGACGGTGTGGATCTCGCCCGCGTGCACGGCTTCGAGGCCGGCTGCTCTTGCGATGATCTTTTCAGCGATCGTCATTCCCATAGTGCTTTCCTCCATATCGAGATCTTGTCAAAATATTGTCCCTCAAGCCATTTCATCCAGAGAAGGGATGAGGCCGCCCTGATCGAGGATCTTCTGAAGGTGAAGAGGGAGCTTGGTGCAGGGGAAGACCTTGTCCCCGAGCGCCACGGTGCCCTTCTCGAGATCCAGGGAGATCTCATCACCTGTTTTTACCGCCTCGTAAAGTCCTTCGCAGACAATGGCGGGAAGGCCGATATTGATGGCGTTGCGGTAGAAGATCCGGGCGAAAGAGGGGGCCAGAACGGCGCGCACGCCCAGGGCCTTGAGGACAGCGGGGGCCTGTTCACGGGAGGAGCCGCAGCCGAAATTGCTGTCCGCCACGACGAAATCGCCGGGCTTTACCTTTGACGCGAAGTCCGCATCGAGGGATTCGAATGTGTGGACCTTCATTTCTTCCACAGTGGGAAAGAGAAGATACTGGGATGCGATGATCTGATCGGTGTCCACATCTTTGTTAAATCGGAATACTTTACCCATATAAGCGCTCCTTTTAGAATATTTATGCGTTGTTTAATCTTACCACAGAACGGGAGAGAATGAAAATTGTAAAAGAAGAGTCCGGGATGTATAATGGGACGATAAAGGTGCGGGGGCACCGCCCCCTGACGATATAGAAAGGACAGAGAGCATCGGCGCGGACAGCGCGCAGATGCCTGTATGAAGAGAATATAATGATCGCTTTTTTGAGAGGATATGTGGCCGCCGTCTATGACGGAGCGGCTGTGATCGACGTCGGCGGCGTGGGGTATGAAGTGAGGATCGCCGGAGAGACCGCCGGATGGCTCGCGGCAGCGGGCCGCGACGAAGAGGTGACGGTTTATACTTATACGTATCTGAGAGAGGACCAGATCGCTCTGTACGGGTTCTCCTCCAGGGAGGACCTTGACCTGTTCAAACTCCTGATCACGGTGAGCGGCGTGGGGCCAAAAGGCGGACTGGCACTTTTGTCGGTCGGGACAGCGGACGATCTGAGGTTCGCGATCATGACCGGGGACGCCAAGATGATCGCCAGGGCGCCGGGCGTGGGCAAGAGGACGGCGGAACGAGTGATCCTGGAGCTGCGCGACAAGGTGGCCGGCATGCGCGACGCGCAGATGACAGCCATTGCCTCAGGAGCGGGGGCGTACGGAGCTTCAGGGACCGGTGCCTTCGCGGAAGGAGCCGCTGCCGGCGCTATGCAGGATGACGCGGCCGCGGAGGCTGTGGAGGCCCTCACCGCGCTCGGGTATTCCAGGTCGGAGGCAGCCAAGGCAGTCCGCGCCTGCAAAGAGGACGCACAGAAGGAGCAGAAGGAGCTCGGCGACACGGAGAGCATCCTCAAAGCCGCGCTGCGGTATATGTGAGCGCAATAAGAAACGGACGGACAGTATATGCAGAAAAGAATGATCGAAACCAATTTTACCGAGGAGGACAGCCGCATAGAGGGCACATTAAGGCCGCGGCGTCTCGACGAATATGTGGGACAGAGCAAGATCAAGGAGAGCCTGGGCATCTCCATCACGGCGGCCAAGTTAAGAGGCGAGCCGCTGGATCACCTCCTCTTTTACGGCCCGCCCGGACTGGGCAAGACGACGATCTCCCAGATCATCGCCAATGAGATGGGCGTAAACATCAGGGTCACCAGCGGGCCGGCCATCGAAAAGCCGGGAGAGATGGCGGCGATCCTGAACGGGCTGAAGGAAAACGATATTTTGTTCGTGGATGAGATCCACCGCCTCAACAAGCAGGTGGAGGAAGTGCTCTACCCGGCCATGGAGGATTTTGCCATTGACATTCTGATCGGAAAGGGCGCCGCGGCCAAATCGATCCGCCTGGATCTCCCCCGCTTCACACTGGTGGGGGCGACGACCAGGGCCGGTCTTCTGTCGGCGCCTCTGCGCGACCGCTTCGGCGAGATCCACAGACTGGAGTTTTACAACACATCGGAACTCAAGCAGATCGTCATCGCAAGCGCTAAGAAACTGGGCGTGCCGATCGACGAGGCGGGAGCTGTGGAACTGGCGCGCAGGAGCAGAGGGACCCCTCGCCTGGCCAACCGGATCCTCAAGCGGGTGAGAGATTACGCCCAGGTGAGGTATGACGGCAGGATCACCCTGGATGTGGCCAGGACGGCGCTGGACCTGATGGATGTGGACCGCATGGGTCTGGACCGGGCGGACCGGGCCTTTCTCTATACGCTGATCGAGAAGTTCGGCGGCGGACCGGCCGGCCTCGACACGATGGCCGCCGCGCTGGGGGAGGACCCCGGAACGCTGGAGGACCTGGTGGAGCCCTACCTTTTACAGAACGGGCTGATCAACCGGACGCCCAGGGGAAGAGTTGCGACGCGGGAGGCCTATGAGCACCTGGGGATCGCGTACGATCCGGAGGAATAGAGGAGAAGAGCGGGACCGCCGGTTTTGGGCAGATCGTCCATGGACCCGCGGTCACAAAGAACGGAGGCAGAGAATGGCAGAAAAGACAGATGCACAGGTGAATATCGGCGGAAAGACCTATACGCTGAGCGGCTATGAGAGCGAGGAGTATCTCCACAAGGTGGCGGAGTATCTGAACACCAGGATCGACGAGCTCAGAAACGACAGGGAATTCAATAAGCTTCCCATGGACACGAGACAGGTCCTTCTCAATCTCACCATTGCAGATGATTACTTCAAGGCGCTGGCGAAGATCGAGGAGCTGCAGGCCGTTATTGACAAAAAAGAGAACGACCTCTATGATATCAAACACGATCTGGTGGCGGCGCAGATGAAGCTGGAGAAAGCCGGCAGCAGGAAAAAGTGAGAAAAACAGTTGTTGTTCAATGAACCTGTGACGTAAGGATCCGGCCGGATTTACGTAGATTTATGTGTGCGGAGGCCGGCATCAGGATCCTCGGATCAAGTGACAACAGGCGCCGGCAGTCAGCCTGCGCCTTTTTGTGATATCCGCAGCGCTTTGCGGCCTGGCCGCGAAGCGCAGAGCAGTCTGAGGGAGAGAGGAATGGAGAGAGGAAGGAAGAAGCTTCCCGAGCTTTTGGCACCCGCGGGAGGAAGGCAGGCCTTTCTGGGCGCGGTCAAAGCCGGCGCGGACGCCGTATACCTGGGCGGCGAGAAATTCGGCGCCAGGGCTTACGCTGAGAATTTCACGCAGGAAGACATCGTCAAGTCGATCAAGGAAGCACACATATTGGGCAAAAAGGTCTATCTGACACTGAACGTGCTCACCAAAGAGAGCGAGATGTCCGAGACCATGGACTTTGCCCGCTCCCTTTACGAGGCGGGACTGGACGGCGCCATCGTACAGGATCTGGGTGTCGTCAGGATGCTGCGGGAGAGATGTCCGGGCATGGAGATCCACGCATCCACGCAGATGTCCGTCACCGGCCCCGACTCGGTCCGCTTTCTCAAAGAGCTGGGCGTCGTCAGGGTGGTCCCCGCCAGGGAACTGTCCCTGTCGGAGATCCGGACGATCAAGCAGGAGGAGCCTGTCGATGTGGAGTGCTTTATCCACGGCGCCATGTGCTATTCCTACTCGGGGCGCTGTCTCATGTCCAGTTTCCTCGGAGGCAGGAGCGGCAACCGCGGCCGGTGCGCGGGCACCTGCCGGCTTCCCTATAAGATCTTCGACGAAAACGGACAGTATATAAGCCTGAAAGCCGGCAAGGGGGAGCAGTATCCGCTCTCCATGAGAGACATGTGCGTCCTGGAGATCCTTCCGGATCTGATCGACGCCGGGATCGATTCTTTCAAAATAGAGGGGAGAATGAAGAGTCCCCACTATGCGGCCGGCGTCACGGCGCTGTACAGAAAATACATCGACCGCTTTGCGGAGTGGGACAGAACCGGCAGGAAGAAGCCGTGGAAAGTCTCGGCGGCCGACATGAAAAAGCTGCGGTCCCTCTACCTGCGCTCCGATCTGAGCACAGGTTACTACTATAGGAGAAACGGAAGGGACCTGCTGACGATAGGAAAGCCGGGGTATTCCGGCACGGATGATGAAGTGCTCGCGCAGATCGAGCGCGATTATCTCCGGGAACCCTTGAAAAAGCAGATCAGGGGAAGAGCGGTCCTCTTGACCGGCAGGCCCGCCGCACTGGCCCTTTCGGCGCAGTATGGGGACAGGACTGTGGAAGCGGAGGCCGTTGGCGATACGGTGCAGGCAGCCCTGAATCGGCCGATGACGGCGGAGGAGATCGAAAGAAGGATCCGGAAAACAGGCGACTCGGCCTTCGTTTTCTCTGAACTTGACCTGGAGACGGACGGAAGCGGCTTCCTTCCCGTGGCCGCCCTCAATGCGCTGCGCAGGGATGCGCTGGCCCTTCTGGAGGAGAAAATACTGAGGATGACATCCGCGGCGGATGCAGCCCGCAAACAGGCAGCGGCCGGAACGGACAGCGCCGGAGAGTGCGATGCGGCAGAGCCGGCGGTAACAGCCGGGCCGTCCAAGAGCGGATCCGGAGCAGACCGGGCGGCTGAAGGCCGAAGGGCGCCCGAGGTCTGGGCCCAGGTCATGACGACGGCGCAGCTTGACGCCGCGCTCCGGTGCGGCGCGCCGCATATCATTGCGGAACAGACGCCGGAAATGCTGGCCTATCTGAGCAAACACAAGTGTCCGGGCGTCATTCTGGCTCTGCCGCATGTGCTCAGAGAGAACAGCCTGGGAAATCTGGAGGAGCGCTTGTCCGGCGCCGGCTGCGGCGGTTTTATGGTCAGAAATCTGGAAGAACTTGCTTTTTTGGAGAAAAAAGGATATATTGGGCAGATCATAGCGGATGGATCTCTTTATCAGTGGAACAAGGCTGCGAGAGATCTTCTGCTCGATCACTGCAGTATGATCAGCACGGGATGGGAGCTGTCGGCTGGTGATGTGCAGCCCCTTCTTGAGGGAAGCCGGGAGCGGCAGCTGATGCCGGTCTACGGAAGGATCCCGATGATGATCACAGCCGGCTGTGTGAAAAAGACAGCCGGGCAGTGCAGTCACACAGAGAAGGGCATGTATGCCCTGGAGGACAGGAAAGGAATGCGGTTTCCTGTTCGATGTGTGTGTGATCACTGCTATAATGTAATATATAACAGTCTACCGCTCTCGCTGCACAGCGCTGTTCAAAAGGGCGATCCGGTGACGGAGAGCGCGGCGGGGTGGATCTGCTCTTTTACGGACGAGAGCGGCGCTGAGACAGAGGATGTGCTCCGGTTTTATATGGCCCGCGGAAAAGGAGAGCCCGGAAAACGGGTTCCGGGGGCGTTCACGACCGGACATTTCAGAAAGAGCGCACTATGACTTTACGGACGAACGAACCGGCTTCAGAAAGGACGGTGATGCAATGCAGGCGTATGCAGTTTCATATAGTAAATACCTGATATCTGCATCCATGGTGTTATTTACACTGCTTGCCTATGCGGCGCTTCCGGCGGCGCAGGAATCCAGGCGCACTTTTGAAGTGCTGCAGAGGCTGTGCATGGCGGTGTTCACGCTCAATGCATTTTTGACCATGGCGATCCTGGGAGAGGAGGAGGATCTCTTCATTTTCGGAATACTCCTGACGATCATCGTGATCTGGACAGCGGTCCTGTACAGGATCCTGTATAAGAACGCCAATATGCTGATGATCAACAATATCCTCATGATGTTCAGCATAGGCATCGTGATGATCTCCAGGATCAATCACGTCAAAGCCCAAAAGCAGCTTCTGATCGCCCTGGCGGGCATTCTGTTTCTGCTCCTGTTTCCGCTTGTCCGCAATCGCCTGGATTCGCTCCGCAAGGGCACCTATATTTACGGAGCGCTGGGGATCGCCGCGCTGGTCGCCGTGCTCCTTCTGGGATCAATGACAAACGGGTCCAAGCTGAATATCCCCATCGCCGGCCTGACCTTCCAGCCCAGTGAATTTGTCAAAATACTGTTCATCCTCTTTATGTCCAGCGCGTTGTGCGAGGAGAACACGAACAGGCATATCGCCTTCCTGACGGCGGCCGCGGTGGCCCACATCGGGATCCTCATGCTGTCCAGGGATCTGGGAAGCGCCGTGATCTTTTTCGTGGTCTATGTATCCCTTCTGTTTCTGGCGACCGGCAAGTGGTCCTATCTGATCGGAGGGATTCTTTTAGGCGCACTGGGCGCGGTCGTCTGCTATCTCCTCTTCTCGCACCTCAGAGTGAGAGTTCAGGTATTTCTGGATCCTTGGTCCAGCATCGACGGCAGCGGCTACCAGATCACCCAGTCGCTCTTTGCCATCAGCTTCGGCGGATTGTTCGGAGCCGGTCTGATGCAGGGCATGCCCTCCAGCATTCCTTTCGTGGAATCGGATTTCATTTTTGCCGCGATCATCGAGGAGATGGGCCTGATCTTCGGCATCTGCCTGATCCTGCTGTGCCTCAATATTTTCACTGACTTCCTGCTCCTGTCGTCGAGCTACTCCAATAAATTCTACCAGCTCTATACCTTCGGGACAGCGACGGCATTCATATTTCAGACATTCCTGACCATAGGCGGTGAAGTGCGCTTCATACCGCTCACGGGCGTGACGCTCCCGCTGGTCAGTTACGGAGGAAGCTCGGTGCTGGCCACCTTTACCATGTTCGGGATCGTGAGCGCGATCTTTATGCTGCAGGAGGAGCGGCTCGAGAAATTCCGGCTGCGCTACGAAGAAGAGCGGAAAATGTACGACAGCAGCAGGAACTATCAGAGCTATGCGGACCGCGGCAGCAGAGAAGCGGGATCCGCAGGCGGCGGCGACGGGGATTTCTACAGAGATTTCAAGGGCGTCCCGATCTATGATCCGAGCAAGGATTACGAGGACATGAAGCCCTTTGACATGTGAGTGCCTGGTGCACGGTCTGCTAAGAGGATTCGACTATGTTTGGAAAAAACAAGAACAAAGAGAATACAGCGCCGCCGTCACCGGCACCCGCCTTCCACGCAGCGGGCTTTGATCCAGCCGAGATGGAGAGAGCGGAAAAGACCAGGAAATCGGCAAGAGCACACATACTTTTCTTTGCCGTTGTCTTCGCCGCGCTGTTCGGCTGGATGTGCTTCTATTTCACAAGATCCGCGATCGCGGATAAGGTCAAGCTCTTTGACAATGATTACAACAAGAGAGACGAGCTGCTGGAGACCCGCAACCGGAGAGGGAGCATTTACGCTTCAGACGCGGAGACGCTGCTCGCCTCGACCGAGACTTACCTTGACGATGACGGCAATGTGGTTCAGGCGAGAAATTATCCTTTCGGCAGCATGTATGCCCATGTGGTCGGATATTCCAAGATGGGCGGGAGCGGACTGGAGGAGTATTTCAAATATGATCTTCTGCATTCCAATCTGCCGCTTTCGGACAAGGTGCGCTACGACAACAAGGAAAACGCGGAGGAGAAGCTCTATCCGGGCAACAACCTGATCACAACCCTGGACCCTGTCCTGCAGGAGGCCTGCTACGAGGCTATGGGAAACTACGAGGGGGCGGTGATCGTCACGGAGCCCGCTACCGGCAGGATCCTGGCCATGGTATCCAAGCCGGATTACGATCCCAACTACATCGTGGAAAACTGGGAAAGCCTGATCAACGACACGGAATCGGGAACCCTGCTCAACCGGGCGACCCAGGGACTGTATCCGCCCGGGTCCACCTTCAAGATCGTGGACTGCATCGACCTGCTCCAGGAAAAGCCTGAGCTCCTCGATGACTACAGCTACGACTGCACAGGCGTATTTGAGGAGGGCGGAGAGTCCATCCACTGCTATGACTACGAGGTGCACGGGGACGTGGATCTCAAGGAGTCCTTTGCCCACTCCTGCAATGCATCCTTCGCCAACATCGGCGTCAACGAGATCACGCCGGACTCCATGAGCCAGACCCTGAAAAAGCTTCTGTTCAATCAGAAGCTCCCTTACGACCTGCCCTATGTGAGAAGTTCCATCAATATGCCGGACACTCTTTCGACGGAAGGCATCATGCAGATGTCCATCGGGCAGGGAACAACGGCTATGACGCCGCTTCATCTGAACATGATCACGGCGGCGGTCGCCAACGGCGGCGTCTTGATGGAGCCCTATCTAGTGGATGAGCTGCACGACGCCAAGGGACGCAGGCTGCAGACCTATGCGCCAAGAGAGTACGGCACGCTCATGTCGGAAGAAGTCGCGGGCCAGGTGGCGGAACTCATGCGGGCGGTGGTGACGGACGGAACGGCGTCTTCACTGAGCGGGGAAGAATATGAGGCCTGCGGAAAGACGGGAAGCGCGGAATTTGACAACAACAAGAGTTCCCACGCGTGGTTTACGGGATTTGCCCCCCTGAGTGATCCGAAGATCTGCGTGACCGTCCTGATCGAAGGAAAGGGCATGGGATCCAGCTATGCGGTTCCCGTGGCGAGACAGATATTCGATACTTACTTTGACCGATGAGTAAGAAAAATATTGATTTTTGGCCCGGAACATGCTAGGATAATTCTGTTTGACGCATGACAAGAGATGTGTCCGGCCTAGATAAACGGTTTTTGATAAGGTGGTAATAGAAATGAGTGTTATTCGCTGGATTTTAACGATTGCGATCATTGCAGTGAGTATCGTGATGACGGTTGTCATTCTTATGCAGGAAGGCAGAACCCAGGGACTGGGCGCCATCAGCGGCGCAGCAGAGACCTATTGGGGTAAGAACAAGGGACGCTCCATGGAAGGCTTTTTGGTGAAGTTCACCACCGGCCTGGTAGTGGCATTCTTTGTGCTGGCGATCCTTCTGAATATGCAGATCTTCTGAAAACCCGCTAAATGCCGGGCTTTTGGAAAGTGCTTTCATAAGAAGAACGAAACTCCTGCTTTGGCAGGAGTTTTTTGCGCAATAAGGCGAATACTCTGTTGATAAAGGAGAATATGACGATCAGAGAAAAAAACAGAGAAATCAGATATACCGGCACCTTTGACAGCAACGCCAGAGGTTTCGGTTTTGTGAAAGTGGAAGGTTTTGAGAGAGACCTTTTCATCCCTGAAGGCCGCGACGGCGGCGCAGTCTACGGAGATACCGTCGAAGTGAGGATCCTGAAGGGAAGTGTGGACGAAAACGGCCGCAGTGACGACGGCAGAGGCCGCAGGGCAGAGGCCGAAGTCACTGCGATCATCGAGCGGGGGATCCGGCAGATCGTCGGGACCTATCATCCCTTCCGCAAGCCAGTCCGCAGGAACTACAGCGCCAATCCGGCTGCCGGAAAGGGCAGAAGGGAGCGGAAGGAGAGCATCATGATCGCCGGCGTAGTGACGCCGGATCAGCCCAAGATCCCCTTTGAAGTGGATATCCCCGAGGACGGGTGCGCGAACGCGCTGCAGGGCCACAAGGTCGTCGCCGATATCACGAGATACAACGTGAGCGGTGAGAACCCGGTGGGAAGGATCTCTGAGATCCTGGGCCATATCACCGATCCGGGCGTCGATATTTTGTCCCTGGTAAAGAGCTTCGGGATCCCCTCGGAGTTTCCGCAGGAAGTTCTGGACGAGGCGGAGAAGCTGCCGGACAGTGTCTGTGCGGATTCGGAGGCGATCCGCCGGCAGAACAGAAAGGATCTGCGCGCGCTGCCCACCGTTACCATAGACGGAGAGGATACGAAAGACATAGATGACGCCATCTCCCTCGTGAAGGAAGACGGAATGTGGAAGCTGGGCGTGCACATCGCCGATGTGGCGGAATATGTCAAAGAGGGATCTGCCCTGGACAAGGAGGCCCTAAGGCGCGGCACCAGCGTATACCTGGCGGACCGCGTCATCCCTATGCTGCCCAGAAAGCTCTCCAACGGTATCTGTTCCCTGAATGCGGGGGAGGACCGGCTGGCATTGAGCTGCCTGATGACGGTGAACGGGCAGGGTGAAGTCACGGACTATGAGATCGCCGAGTCCCTGATCCATGTGGACGCGCGCCTCTCCTATAACGGCGTCATGCGCCTGTACGAGGAGGGCGACGACAGCGAGATCGCGGGCTCTCTCGCCTGGCAGGGTTACCGCGGCATCAAGGGGAGAACGCAGAAGATCGCCGCAATGCTGCGCAGGATGAAGAAGCTGGCGGCGGTCCTCAAGAAAAAAAGAGAGGAGCGGGGCAGCATCGACTTCGACTTCCCGGAGGCCAAGATCGTACTGGATGAAAAGGGAAGGCCGGTGGAGATCGTGGCCCGCGAGAGAACGGAAGCCACGGACCTCATCGAGGACTTCATGCTGCTGGCCAACGAGACGGTGGCCAGACACTGCGTGTATCTGGAGATCCCTTCCGTATACCGCGTGCACGGCGTCCCCGCCCCGGACAAGATGCGGGAGCTGGCGCAGTTCGTCAGAGGATTCGGCTGCAGGTTCAGGTACGGACAGGGCGATGTGCACCCCTCCCAGATCCGGGATCTTCTGGAAAAGATAAAGGGCAGGCCGGAGGAGGCCATGCTCAGCAGAATGGTCCTGCGCTGCATGCAGAAAGCGCAGTATGCGACCGGCTGCGAGGGCCATTTCGGCCTGGCGCTCGGACACTACTGTCATTTCACTTCCCCGATCCGCAGATATCCTGATCTTCTGGTCCACAGAAGCCTCAAATACTGGCTGCGCGGGGAGATGAATGAAAAGACCATTGACAGGCTGAGTGCCGCGCTTCCCGAGGCGGCCCTGCGCAGTTCCGCCATGGAGCAGCGCGCGGCAGAGGCGGAGCGGGAGACGGTCAAGCTCAAGAAAGCCCAGTTCATGGAAGGAAAGATCGGCGAGATCCGGAGCGGCGTCATTTCCGGCGTCACCTCCTGGGGAATCTATGTGGAGCTCCCGGATACGGTGGAAGGAATGATCCGCATCAGCGACCTGACGGATGATTTCTACTACTATGATGACAAACAGCTTAAACTTGTAGGTGAATATACCGGAAAGACCTATACACTGGGCCAGAAAATGGATATCATGGTCACAGCGGCCGACCGCGCCAGGAGGACGGTGGATTTTATGCCGGTCCGCTCACAGGCAGACCGGCAGGAGAAAGGCGGAGCCGGGCAGAAAAAGAAGAAGCCGGCCATGGACCGCACCGGCAGAGTGCTCACAGGCAAAGCCGGCAAGCTCAAAGGAAAGGTCCGCGGAAGGATAAGAAAGGGAAAGAGATGAGCGCCAAAGAAGCGATCAAACTGGTGGCCAACAATAAAAAGGCCTATCACGACTATTTCATCGAAGAGAAATACGAGGCCGGGATCGAGCTGTTCGGGACCGAGGTCAAATCCATCCGTCAGGGAAAGTGCAGCATCAAGGAGGCCTATGTCTCCATCGATCACGGCGAAGCTTTCGTAGAGGGCATGAATATCAGCCCTTACGAAAAGGGCAATATCTTTAACCGGGAGCCGCTTCGGAAAAGGAGGCTTCTGCTTCACAAGCGCGAGATCATGAAGCTGCAGGGCCAGGTGCAGGCCAAGGGCTATACGCTGATGCCCCTGCAGGTCTACTTCAAGAACGGCAGGGTCAAGGTAGAGATCGGCCTGGCCCGCGGCAAGAAGCTCTACGACAAGCGCGACGATCTCAAGAAGAAAGCTATGAAGCGCGAGACAGAGAGGGATTTCAGAAACAGCCAGATCAAGATCTGAGGCCTGAACTTGCAGTCGGAAAACTATTGACTTCCCGGCTTCAAGATGTATAATTTGCTTACAAAAGAAAGGGCGGATGCCTGCCCCTTCTCATTTGTATCATCCTGGGTTAGTAAAGGTTTCGACAGGGGTCATGCAGGTGGAGAAGCTATCCGACGCCGATCGTCAAACGGCACAATTAAAAATAAACGCTAACGATAGAGTAGCACTGGC
>CACXGR010000278.1 GCA_902767235.1 uncultured Lachnospiraceae bacterium
CCGCGGACCTTGCCGTTGACCTGAACGCCCACCTCAATAGTGGCATCCACCGTCTTGGACTCATCATACTCGGGCCACTCGGACACGGTGATAAATCCTTCGCCGCCGATCAGCTCATAGATCTCCTCCGCGATGTGCGGTGCAAAGGGTGAGAGGAGCTTTAAGAAGATCACCAGATTCTCCTTGGTGATGCTTCCCTCTTTGTAGATCTCGTTGATCAGCGTCATCAGCGCGGCGATCGCCGTATTGAACTTCTGTGCCTCGATGTCGTCCGTCACTTTTTTGATCGTCTTGTGAAGCAGGGTCTCATAGGAAGCCGTCTTCTTCTCGTCACGGATCAGGTCTGTGAGTCCGGCCACACGGTCGAGGAACCTGCGGCAGCCCTTGACGGAGCTGTCATTCCAGGGCGCTGCGCTTCCGTAATCGCCCATGAACAGCACATAAACTCTGAGTGTGTCTGCGCCGTACTGATTAACGATGTCGAGAGGATCCACAACATTTCCTCTGGACTTGCTCATCTTCTCTCCGTCGGCGCCCAGGATCATGCCCTGTGCAGAGCGCTTGGCGTAGGGCTCAGGCGTGTTGACTTCACCGATATCATAGAGGAAGCGGTGCCAGAACCTGGAGTAGATCATATGTCTGGTGACATGCTCCATGCCTCCGTTGTACCAGTCCACGGGCATCCAGTATTTGAGCTTGTCCATGTCGGCAAAGGCCTTGTCATTGTGAGGATCGCAGTAGCGCAGGAAGTACCAGGAACTGCCGGCCCACTGTGGCATGGTATCCGTCTCTCTCTCCGCCGGTCCGCCGCACTTGGGGCAGGTGCATTTTACAAAGGATTCAATCCTTGCCAGAGGGGACTTGCCGTCCTCGCCGGGCTCGAAATCCTTGACCTCGGGAAGTCTGAGCGGAAGCTCTTCGTAGGGAACGCCCACAACGCCGCACTTGGGGCAGTGGATCAGCGGGATCGGCTCGCCCCAGTATCTCTGGCGGTTGAAAGCCCAGTCCTTCATCTTGAACTGGATGCCGGCGTGCCCGATGCCTTTCTCTTCGAGCACTTCGATCATCTTCGCGATGGAGTCCTTCTTGTTGGTGAGACCGTTTAGGTAGTCGGAATTGACCATCTCACCGTCGCCTGTATAGGCCTCCTTGGCGATATCGCCGCCCTTGATGACTTCGATGATCGGAATACTGAATGCATGGGCAAAATCCCAGTCTCTCTGATCGTGAGCGGGAACCGCCATGATCGCGCCGGTGCCGTAGCCCATCATGACATAGTCCGCGATAAAGATCGGGATTTTCTTGCCGTTGACGGGGTTCACTGCCTCAAGGCCTTCGATCATGAGACCGGTCTTGTCCTTGACCAGCTGGGTCCGCTCGAACTCCGTCTTTCTGGCGCACTCTTCTCTGTATGCCCGGATCGCGTCCATATTTCGGATGCGGTCCTGATACCGGTCGATCATGGGATGCTCGGGCGCCATGACCATGAACGTGACGCCGAAGAGCGTGTCGGGGCGGGTCGTATAGATCTCCAGCTTCTCATCAATGCCGTCGATGGTGAAGTTCACGAAGGCACCTGTGGATTTGCCGATCCAGTTCACCTGCTGCTGCTTGATGGCCTCGGGATAGTCCACGTCCTCAAGCCCTGTCAGGAGCTTGTCCGCATACTCCGTGATCTTCAGATACCAGACATCCTTGGGAAGCTGGACGACATCTGTATGGCAGATATCGCACTTGCCGCCCTGGCTGTCCTCGTTGGAGAGCACGACTTTGCAGTGCGGGCAGTAATTGACAAGGGTCTTGTCCCTGAAGACCAGACCGTGGTCAAAAAGCTTGAGGAAGATCCACTGGGTCCATCTGTAGTAGTCGTCCTTGGATGTGTCCACGGTTCTGGACCAGTCAAAAGAGAAGCCGACACTTCTGAGCTGATTGGAGAATTTCTCAATGTTGGCATCCGTGATCACTCTGGGATGTGTATTGGTCTTGATGGCATAGTTCTCAGTGGGAAGTCCAAACGCATCATAACCGATGGGAAAAAGGACGTTGTAGCCCTGCATCCGGCGCTTTCTGGAGAGTACCTCCATGCTGCTGTAGGCCTTGATGTGGCCGACGTGCATGCCGGCTCCGCTGGGATAGGGGAACTCCACGAGGCCGTAAAACTTCGGCTTTTCGCTGAAGTCCTCCGCCTCAAAGAGCTTTGCATCTTCCCATTTCTTCTGCCACTTGGGTTCAATCTTCTTAAAATCGTATTTCATGAAATGCAGCTCCTTTAAATAATGATCGATTCAGGATGTGCTCC
>CACXGR010000279.1 GCA_902767235.1 uncultured Lachnospiraceae bacterium
AATATATGGCTGTGAAAATGAGGAAACCGGATTACTGGCCCGCCCTCGAAGAGGGAGAGAAAATGGCCGGGATCCAGAGAGAACGGGATGCACAAAGAAGGAGCATCATCAATAAGGACGACTGCATACGCATCAGGGGAGCCAACGAGCACAACCTCAAGAACCTGACGCTGGATGTCCCCCGAAACGAGCTGGTGGTACTGACGGGGCTGTCCGGATCGGGAAAATCGTCGCTGGCTTTTGACACGATCTATGCGGAGGGACAGAGGAGATATATGGAATCTCTGTCCTCCTACGCCAGGCAGTTCCTGGGACAGATGGAGAAACCGGATGTGGAAAAGATCGAGGGCCTGTCGCCCGCGATCTCCATTGACCAGAAGTCCACGAACCGGAACCCCAGGTCCACTGTGGGCACAGTGACGGAGATCTATGACTATTTCCGCCTTCTCTATGCCAGGATCGGCATTCCCCACTGCCCCAACTGCGGCAGGGAGATCGCCAGGCAGACGGTCGACCAGATGGTGGACCGCATCATGGAGCTGCCCGAGCGCACCAGGATCCAGATCCTGGCGCCTGTGGTCAGGGGCAGAAAGGGAGAGCACCAGAAGGTCCTCGACCGGGCCAGAAAGGCAGGCTATGTCAGAGTCCGCATCGACGGAAATCTCTACGATGTATCCGAGGACATCAAGCTGGAGAAGAATATCAAGCACAACATTGAGATCGTCATCGACCGGCTCGTGATCAAGGAAGGGATCCAGCGGAGACTGACGGACTCCGTCGAGAACGCGCTGCAGCTGGCGGACGGACTTCTGCAGGTGGATGTGGTGGACGGAGAGATGATGCAGTTCTCCCAGAGTTTTGCCTGCCCCGACTGCGGGATCAGCGTGCAGGAGATCGAGCCGAGGAGCTTCTCCTTCAACAATCCCTTCGGCGCCTGCCCCGGCTGCGCCGGCCTGGGCTACAGTATGGAGTTTGCGCCGGAGCTGATCATTCCCGACGAGAACAGATCCATCAACGACGGCGCGATCGCGGTCCTGGGTTGGCAGTCCTGCATGAACAAGGGAAGCTTTGCGAACGCGATCCTCACAGCCCTGACCGGGAAGTTCGGATTCAGCCTGGACACGCCCTGGAAGGATCTGACGGAGGATGTGCGGAGGATGCTGATGTACGGCACGGATCAGAGTGTCGACGTTTACTACGAGGGCCAGCGGGGCAAGGGCGTCTATCCGATCACCTTTGAAGGGATCATCCGGAACACGGAGAGGCGCTATCGGGAGACGGCCTCGGAGTCGAGCAAGGCCGAGTATGAGAGCTTCATGCGCATTACGCCCTGCAAGACCTGCGGCGGAAAGAGGCTGCGGAAGGAATCTCTGGCCGTCACGGTCGGAGACACCAATATTTACGATCTCACCTGCAAGTCGATCGGCACACTGAAGGAGTTTCTGGAGAACCTGGAGCTGACGCCCACCCAGCAGAAGATCGGCGCCCAGGTCCTCAAAGAGATCAAGGCCAGAGTCGGCTTTCTGATCGATGTGGGCCTGGACTATCTGACGCTGGCCCGGGCAACGGGAACGCTTTCCGGCGGAGAGGCGCAGAGGATCCGCCTGGCGACCCAGATCGGGTCGGGGTTGGTCGGCGTTTGCTATATTTTGGACGAGCCCAGTATCGGCCTGCACCAGAGAGACAATGACAAGCTCTTACGGACGCTCAAGAACCTGCGGGACCTGTGGAACACGGTCATTGTCGTCGAGCACGACGAGGACACGATGCTGGCGGCGGACTATATCGTGGATATCGGCCCCGGCGCGGGCTCCCACGGAGGGGAAGTGGTGGCGCAGGGAACGGCGGAGGAGATCATGGCAGTCCCGGAGTCGATCACGGGACAATACCTGAGCGGCGCCAGATCCATCCCTGTCCCGAAGGAGCGCCTGAAGCCCACAGGCTGGATCAAGGTGCGGGGCGCCAGGGTCAACAACCTCAAGAATATCGACGTGGAGATCCCGCTGGGGATCATGACCGTCGTGACCGGCGTATCCGGCTCGGGCAAGAGCTCGCTGGTCAACGAGATCCTCTACAAGCATCTGGCCAGATCGCTGAACCGCGCCAGGACCATCGCCGGCGAGCACGACGGCATCGACGGCCTGGAGAACCTCGACAAGGTCATCGCCATCGACCAGTCGCCCATCGGCAGGACGCCCAGGTCCAATCCGGCCACCTATACCGGTGTCTTTGACATGATCCGCGCGCTGTTTGCGGGCACGCCCGACGCCAAGGCCAAGGGCTACAGCAAGGGCCGCTTCTCCTTCAATGTGAAGGGCGGGCGGTGCGAGGCCTGCGGAGGAGACGGCATACTCAAGATCGAGATGCATTTTCTGCCCGACGTCTATGTGCCCTGTGAAGTGTGCCACGGAAAGCGCTACAACCGGGAGACCCTGGAGGTGCGCTATAAGGGGAAAAATATTTATGACGTCCTGGATATGACGGTGGAAGAGGCGGTCTCTTTCTTTGAGAACGTGCCCTCCATCCGGCGCAAGATCCAGACGCTGTACGATGTCGGCCTGGGCTATGTGAAGCTGGGGCAGCCTTCCACGGAGCTGTCCGGCGGCGAGGCCCAGCGCATCAAGCTGGCGACGGAGCTCTCGAGGAAGAGCACCGGAAAGACGATCTATATTTTGGACGAGCCCACCACGGGCCTGCACTTTGAAGATGTATCCAAGCTCAACATGATCCTGCACCAGCTGGTGCAGGGAGGCAATACCGTGGTGGTCATCGAGCACAACCTGGATGTGATCAAGACGGCGGACTATATCATCGACATGGGACCCGAAGGCGGAGACGGCGGCGGCACAGTCGTAGCCAGGGGGACGCCGGAGGAGGTGGCGCAGATCCACTCCTCTTACACAGGATACTATGTGAACAAGATGCTGGAGAGGGACCGGGCGCGGCACGGCTGAACGGGGCGGTGAAGCAGTAAGAAACTTGAACGGGTATCGGGAAAGGGCATGGAAGAATACAAGGGATATGTAGAACATATCATCTACAGAAATGAACAGAATACATATACGGTATTTGAAGTGCAGTGCGAGACGGGGCTCCTTACCTGTACCGGCTTCCCTGTTTCCATCAGCGAGGGGGAGAGTTGTCTTATCAGGGGCAGCATGACCAATCACGCGGTCTACGGCGAACAGCTCAAGGTCGAGGAGTACCGGGCGGTCGCGCCGGAAGGCGAGCAGGCGATCCTGCGATATCTGTCTTCGGGCGCCGTCAAGGGCATCGGGCAGGCGCTGGCCGCCCGGATCGTAAAGCGCTTCGGGGCCGACACGCTGCGGATCATGGACGAGGAGCCGGAGAGACTGGCGGAGATCAAGGGGATCAGCGAGCGCAAGGCCAGGGAGATCGCCCTGTTCACGGCGGACAAGAGGGAACTTCGGGATGCCATGCTCTTTCTTCAGCAGTTCGGCGTGACGGGCAAAAACGCGCTGAAGATCTGGAAGGCCTACGGCGCCGGGATGTACGACATCCTCAGAGAAAACCCCTACAAGCTGGCGGAGGACATCAGCGGGATCGGCTTTGTCACGGCGGATGAGATCGCCGCCAGGGCCGGGATCAGCCCGCAGTCCGAATACCGGATCCGGAGCGGGCTTCTCTACGTGCTGTCCGCGTCGCTGGGCGAGGGGAGCAGCTATCTGCCCAGAGAGATCCTGATCGAGCGGGCCGCGCAGCTCCTGCAGGTGCCGGTGGATCTGATCGGGATCCAGCTGGATAACCTGGCGGTGGACAGAATGGTCAGAGTCCGCCGGAAGGGCGAAGTGGTCCAGATCTACTCCAATCTGGCCTGGCGGGAGGAACAGCTGATCGCCAGAATGCTGGCGGAACTGGAGG
>CACXGR010000280.1 GCA_902767235.1 uncultured Lachnospiraceae bacterium
CCGCTCAGAATGGATTCCTGGCGGATCGATCCGGGCAGGGCAAAGCCGGTCAGCTTGCTGTATTTTGACCGGAGAAAGGAGCCGAGCTTTTCCTGCCAGGCCGGCGCCATCACGATGACGATCGCGTCCACCGCTTCTGATTCCTGAAACGTGTCCATCGTGTACTCCAGGATCATCTTGCCTTTTACTTCAAAATATTGCTTGGGGAAGTCTCCCATATGCATCCGGGTGCCGATCCCTCCGGATAGTATTACCGCATAATTCATATTTCAATTGCTCCATTTCGCCTTAACATTGCTTGTCTGTCCGGCAGGGAGTCCCTCTGGGCACCGCAAACCTATGCGCATAGGAGTCCTCGCTGCAGTGGATCGCTGACATCTAATAATATATTACACAGATGCTTTTCAGGCCACGTTTTTGTGAATGATTTCGACACTCTACCTTTAAGGTCGCTTGCTACGCTTCCTCTACCGGCCGGCCGAGCGTCCGAACCGCCCCCACAACCTACAAAGCGACGCTTCGCCGGCCTTTACCTATACTGTAAGGACCAACAGAGCGTCGCTTCCTGTTCATTTCTTGTTTTGTCTTATCAATCGTCTTATCAGCGGCTATCAGCGGCCGATCAGCAGCTTGCTGCCACCAAGCGCCAAAAATGCTCCAAAAACACCTAAAGAATTCCGTCACACGATTCTCAGAATCTTCTTCACAAGATCACTCCACCGTCACGCTCTTGGCAAGGTTTCTGGGCTTATCCACATCCAGGCCCTTCGAAACCGCTACATAGTAGCCGAGCAGCTGAAGCGGGATGATCGCAAGGCTTGCCACGAAATGGGGGTCTACTTTGGGGATGTAGATGACGAAGTCCGCCGTCTCCTCGATCTCGTAGTGACCGTACGTGGTCAGGCCCATGAGGTAAGCGCCGCGGCTCTTGCACTCGACCATATTGCTGATGGTCTTCTCGAACAGCTCATTCTGGGTCAGGACGCCGACGACGAGGATATTGTCCTCGATCAGGCTGATCGTGCCGTGCTTGAGCTCGCCGCCCGCATAGGCCTCGGAGTGCACGTATGAGATCTCCTTCATCTTCAGGCTGCCTTCCTGGCAGATCGCATAGTCAAGTCCCCGGCCGATGTAGAAAGCATCGTGCATGTTGGAGTACTTGGATGCAAACCACTGCAGTCTCTCTTTCTCCTCAAGGATCCTGGTGATGCCCGCCGGGATCTTCTGGATCTCCCTGATATAGTCAAAATACTGCTGCTCATCAATTCTGCCCCTCACCAGTGCGAACTGCAGAGCCAGAAGGTAAGTGACGATCAGCTGCGCCGAGTATCCCTTGGAGGTCGCGACCGCGATCTCGATGCCGGCTTTGGTGTAGAAGACGAAGTCCGCCTCGCGCGCGATGCTGCTGCCCTCGACGTTGACGATGGCGAGCGTCTTGATGCCCCGCTCCTTTGCTTCGCGAAGAGCCGCCAGGCTGTCTGCCGTCTCGCCGCTCTGGCTGATGATGACCACCAGGTCGTTGGGATTCAGGATCGGATTTCTGTAGCGGAACTCGGAGGCGAGCTCCACGCGCACGGGAATTCTGGCCAAATCCTCGATGACGTACTGTGCGGCCGTTCCGACATGCCACGCCGATCCGCAGGCCACGATGTGGATCTGCGTGATCTCCTTGATGATCTCGTCGGTGATCCCTATTTTGCCCAGGTCGATGCGGCCGTCCGTCAGCGCAAAGTCAAGCGTATCCTGCACTGCTCTGGGCTGCTCGTTGATCTCCTTCATCATGAAGTGCTCATAGCCGCCCTTGTCAGCTGCTTCTGCGGTGAAGGTGATCTCCACCTGTTCCTTCTCGATCACGTCGCCGTTGAGGTCATAGAATACCGCCTTGCCGGGAGACAGTCTGGCCATCTCCAGGTTGCCGATATAGTAGACCTGATTGGTGTAGTTAAGGATGGCAGGGACATCGGACGCCACGTAGGTCTCGTCGTCCGCGATTCCGATGATCATGGGGCTGTCTTTTCTGGCGACCCAGATCTCGCCGGGATAATCCTTGAACATCAGCTCCAGCGCGTAGGAGCCGCGAATGCGGACCATGGTCTTGGCGATCGCGTCGATGGGGCCGATCTTATACTTCTTGTAGTAGTAGTCCACCAGCTTGATGGCCACTTCTGTGTCCGTCTGGCTGTAGAACTGATAGCCGTGCTTGAGCAGCTTGTCCTTCAGCTCCTGGTAGTTCTCGATGATCCCGTTGTGTACGCCCACAATGAGGGACTCCACCGGTCCGGAGCCGGACCCGGTGCAGTTGCCGGAGACATGGGGGTGCGCATTCGTCTGCGTCGGGTCACCGTGGGTGGCCCAGCGCGTGTGGCCGATGCCGCAGGTGCCCTTGAGGGAGTTGCCGCCGTCTGTCTTCTCAGCCAGATTTTTGAGCTTGCCGGTGGCTTTGACCACCTGTGCCAGTTCTTCACCGTTTCTGACCGCAATGCCCGCAGAGTCATATCCTCTGTATTCCAACTTTTTCAGACCGTCAAGCAGAATAGGCGCTGCCTGGTGATGTCCTGTAAAACCAACAATTCCACACATAGTAAACTCTCCTTATGAAAGGCCTGGTTCACCGCCCCTGAACCGGCAATGAGCCCG
>CACXGR010000281.1 GCA_902767235.1 uncultured Lachnospiraceae bacterium
ATGGCGAATTCTTTATAGAGAGTGTAGAAATAAGACCTCTGCCAGCCGACATTAGCACTATGGATGTCTACATCATCGCATGGCAAAATCATGCATTATACATTACGTTGAAAGAAACAAAAACAAGCCATGTCGGGAGGAAGCACTATGTCGATCATTTATCACGAGAAGCAGAAAACATTTTCCCTGCACACGCGCAAGACGACCTATCAGCTCAAGATCGGGAATCTCAACTATGTCAATCATCTGTATTACGGCGCGAGAATCGGGGATGAAGACCTGTCCTACCTGATCCGCCGCTATGACCGCGGCTTCTCTGGGAACCCCTATGATTCCCTCAAGGAGAGGACCTTCTCTCTGGACGCACAGCCCCAGGAGTTCACTTCCCAGCAGCAGGGCGACTTCCGCATCAGCTCCATTGAGGTGCAGAACGCGGACGGAAGCTTTTCCTTCAACGGAAGGTATGTTTCTCATAGGATTTACAAGGGGGCATTTACGCTTAGCGGTCTGCCGACTGCTTTTGCACGCGAATGTGATACCGTCGACACGCTGGAAATCGAGATCGAGGATGCAGTGACCCGGATCCGGGTCACGCTCCTTTATTCTGTATTTGAAGAGGCAGACATAATCATGCGGGCGGCTCGTGTTTACAACGGCGGCGACAAGGAGGTCAGCCTCAAGCGCATCATGTCGGTGAACGTGGATTTCATGAACGGCAGCAATCTCGACCTGTTCTCGCTCCCCGGCAGGTACGGCCAGGAGCGCCAGGTAGAGCGCCAGCCGCTGACCCATCACGTCCACAAGATCCGCAGCGGACGCGGCATTTCTTCTCACCAGCAGAACCCCTTTATTGCCCTGGTGGAGAAGAAAGCCAACGAGGAGTACGGCGCCTGCTATGGATTTGCCCTCATGTATTCGGGGAGCTTTCTGGCGGAAGTGGAGCTGGATCAGTATGACCAGGTCCGCCTTGTCATGGGCGTCAACGACAGGCTCTTCAGCTATGGTGTCGAGGCGGGGGCCTTTTTTGACACGCCGGCAGTCCTGATGACCTATACACACAAAGGCCTGTCCAGGATGAGCCGCAACTATCACGACTTCTTCCGTACCAATCTCAACAGGAGTAAGTTCATCAGGGACGTCAGGAGACCGGTCCTGATCAATACCTGGGAGGCGGCCTTCTTTAACTTTGACGACGTGAAGCTGGTGGAGATCGCGAAAGCAGCCAAAGGCATGGGCGTTGAGATGATCGTCATGGACGACGGCTGGTTCGGCAAGCGCGACGACGACAATTCAGGCCTGGGCGACTGGTACGTCAATGAGAAGAAAATCAAGTGCGGCCTGACGAATCTGGTGGAGCAGATCAACGCGCTGGGCATGAAATTCGGCATCTGGTTCGAGCCGGAGATGGTTTCCGAGGACTCCGATCTCTTCCGTGCGCACCCCGACTGGGTGATGGAAATTCCCGGCAGGCACGCGGTCCGAAGCCGCAACCAGTTGGTCCTCGACGTGGGCAGAAAGGAAGTCCAGGATTACCTGATCGAGAGCGTCAACCGGATTCTGGACAGCGCCAACATCTACTATGTGAAGTGGGACATCAACCGTGCGATCACAGATCTGTGGTCCAATGTTCTGCCGCCTGAGCGTCAGGGCGAGGTTTCCCACCGCTATGTGCTTGGCCTGTACCGCGTTATGGACGGCATTATCAAGACACACCCGGATATCATGTTCGAGGGCTGCGCAGGCGGAGGCGGCCGCTTCGATCCGGCTATGCTCACATACTTCGTCCAGTACTGGAGCTCTGACAACACGAAACCTTTGGACAACCTGAAACTCCACTACGGCTCGTCCTTCGTCTATCCCGTCTGCACCATGGGCGCCCACGTTTCCGAGGCCAGCCCTATGGTCCCGTTGGAGACCAAGGCTGCGATTGCAATGTGCGGCACCTTCGGCTACGAGCTCGACGCCACGAAGCTGGATGAAAAGGAAATCATCGCCTGCAGGAAGATGAGTGACCTCTACCACAAGTACTACGACCTCAACTTCTTCGGCGACTACTACCGCCTTGCAGATCCCTTCGAACAGGTCAATCTGGTCGCATGGGAGTGCGTCGCCAAAGACCGGCAGCAGGCGATTGTCACGGTCATCACTGTCAACCTCACAGTCAATGGCCCGCAGGAGTACATCCATCCGCGCGGCCTGAAGCCCGACGCGCTCTACAAGGTGGAAGGCGACGGCAGCGAGATCGTCGCGACCGGTATGGCGCTGATGCATGCGGGTATCCCGATTCCCAGGGAGATCCCGGAGTTTAAGGCGTTCATTTATCACTTGACGGCGGTAGATGCCCCTGCGCAGACTGTTTCCTGACGCAGGATCTGCAGATGACAATTCTTAATTGTATGACAAAAAAACCGGGCTCCAATGCCCGGTTTTTTTGGTGGATCATGGCGCTGATGCAGAAAAAAGGTGATCATCGCATTCGTTTTAAGAAAATCGCTCCGCGTCCAGCATCTTCACTACTCTGGCAGGATTGCCGACCACAACGGCAAAATCCGGTACATCCTTAGTCACCACAGAGGCCGCTCCCACGATCGCATGGGCTCCGATGCATATTCCCGGAAGAACAGTTGCGCCCGCACCGATCCAGGCTCCTTTTTTGATCAAAATCGGTCTGCATGGCAGTATCTGTCTTTCATATGGATCATGATTATTGGTAAGCAGCTGAACATTTGCCGCTATCTGCACGTCATCCTCTATCGTGATCCCGCCTCTTGCCATCGCAAGCATATTGGCATTGATTATTACATTCTTCCCTATCTTTATGCGGTCAAAGCAGACTCCCAGAATAGGAGCAGTCACAAACGAACCCTCTCCAAGATTATCTCCAAACAGTTCCCTCAGAATCTCTTGATACTCATCCGTCATAGGCATCGTATGATTCAATCTGAAAGCCAGCTGTGCCAGTCTCCTGCCTTCTTCAGCGCTCTTTGGATCCGGAATCCGCAGATCTACTCTTTCCTCTTCACAAATCATTCCAAACTCTCCTCATTATTCTAAAGTTGTATTACGGTTTTCCCAAATATCTTAGCACAAAACTGAATGTCGTTCAATGAATTAGGCTCGTCAGAGGCTGCCCGCCTCAGAGGTTGGTTGCCTCCAGAGGTTGGTCGCCTCGCATCGCTGCAATGCATTCGTGGATTATTTGGTGTACAATAGTATTGTTATATGTAAGGTCAATACAGATCAGAGAAATGATAATCGTACAGATAAATGATCAGGAGGCTGACATGGCAGAAGAATTCAAACTCGGACAGGACGAAGCCGTTGTGCTGCGGATGAAAAAAGTCGGTTATGGCGAGGGATTCCAGCTCCCCCCTATGTTCGGCGGCAACGATCTGATCCTGACAACTCAACACCTCATCCTTCTCAAGAAGGACCTGTTCGGAAATACGACGGATACAGTTTATTTCCCGCTCAAAGAGATCAAAGTCGTCGGCGGCCGTCCCCAGGTGCGCAAGGGCAATCCCGCACATATGGAACACACTTTGGAAGTGTACTTTAATTCCGGTATGGAGAGCTTCCGCTTTGAGTGGGAGACAGACATCGACGACTGGGTAAAGCACATCGTCTCGATCATCACCGGCGAGCCTGTCAAGGAGGACAACCCGGAAGAGATGATGGCGCAGCTCATGTCCATGGCGGAGGCCATTGAGGCGCCCGTCGACAAAATGCGCAGCATCTTCGGCATCAAGTCGACCACACAAGTCTCCTGCAAATGTCCTTCCTGCGGTGCCACACTCACCGGCATCAAGGGGGAGACAGAAAAGTGCCCCTACTGCGGCACTTTCCATACGTTTTAGCATAGTTAGAAAGAGGACCGATCCCTGAAATGGGACTGGTCCTCTTTTTGACCGGCGGGGAGCTCCTCCCCTTCTGCCTGTTTACTTCTTCCCCAGGCTGTACGACTTCACAAATGTGTGGTGTCCGTCTTTATACTCATAGACCCGGATCTCACAGTTTTTCATCCGCTCCCAGCGCGTAGTATTTCTTCTTTTCGTAGACGCTTTTTGTTGAGATCCGTCTGCCCATGGCGGGCGATCCATATTTTCATGTTATTGGCTCTTTTAATGTGCAGCGGGATCTACCGATCCCGTTTTGTAGTACTTCCAATTGCTTTCATGACCTCGCGGTAAGCGGCAAACAGGACCCCGGCTACCGGCCATACGATCCATGTGTATTCCCAGCGCATAGTGGTAAAGCTCCAGATCAGGTACACCGCTGTCGCGATGGCCCAATACACGCCGTCGTACTTTCCGGCTTTCTTGTTGAGTCTGGTGTAGTCGCCCTCTTCCAGCAGTCTGTCAAACCCGCCCTGCCTGATGCAGGTGAGAACGATCAGCTTCACGCCGGCGGCGCACAGGATCAGCAGCAGCGCTGTGCAGAGCAGCGGAAACAGGTCGCTGTTGTTGGAATAATGTGTCGAATAAACGGCAAGCATGGGCACTGCTGAAACAATGCACAGCATGACCCCGATGATCATCCGTCTGCTGTGCTTCTCCGCATAGGCGTCCCGGCGCTCTTTTACCATTCCATTCACGCCGTATTCCGTCTCGATCGACACGTTCTCCAGATACTCGTATTTCTTTCCGCGCATCCCTTCCCGGATAAAAATACCGACTGCAGCCGCGACCATGAGCAGAAGTATGGCTGTCCCGGCGGCCCCGGCCACGCTTACTTCCAGCGGAATTCGTCCCTGCTCCGCAAGTCCTTCCAGAAGGATCAGGATCACCGGGGACAAAATACAGATCATCACCCCTGTCGAGATGAGACGCGACGCTGTATTATTGTATTTCAAAAAAGAGACCGCCTCCTCCATGGAGACCGTTTTCATTGTCTCTTCGAGACCGTTGTCCACAGGCGCCGTTTCCTGCTCCGGCAGCTCTTCGAATTCATCCTTGATCAGATAATCGGTCGAGACGCCGAAGATCTCCGAGAGCTGCAGGATCTTCTTGAGATCCGGCACAGCCTGGGCGCTCTCCCATTTGGATACGGATTGTCTGGAGACGCCCAGCTTCTCCGCAAGCTCTTCCTGTGACCAGCCGTTTTTCTTTCTGTTTTCAACAATTTTGTCTGCGAGAATCATCCTGTTACCTCCATGATCTAATTATATCGCATATTCGCATTCTTGTTCAGCTGTTCCAAGTATACGTTTGATCATGGTTGCATTCTACCAACAGGCTTTGTCAATCTGTCAACCGGCAGTTGCAAGGGCATGCAAACCACCCCAGA
>CACXGR010000282.1 GCA_902767235.1 uncultured Lachnospiraceae bacterium
GAAGATTACCCAGGCCGAACTTGCCGAAAAGGTCGGTCTTTCGAACAGCGCCCTCAGCAGATATCTGCAGGGCGGCACGAAGAATCTGGGTGATGGTTTCATCATCCGGATCGCCAAGTACTTTGACGTTTCAACCGACTTCCTTCTTGGTGAAACAGATATTCCGGACCGGAAGAATTATGACATAGAAGAGCTCGGGCTCTCCGCGGAAACAGCAAAACTCCTGTATACCGGAAAGGTCGATGCCTCCGTTCTGAACCAGCTGATCGAGCATCCACGCTTTCCGCAGCTGCTGCTACTGTTGGCGCGGTATCGGGACGAGACCATGATCGCCGGAATCAATGCGATGAACCAGGTGATGAATTTCTCCCGTTCCTATATTATCAGTCAGGCTAAAATTCACCCTGAAGATGCCGAGGCCGCCGGGGAAGCTGCAAAGGCACTGCAGCTGCTTAGTACTCCTTCTGTCACAGCGGATACAAATGCGATTCAAGCTCTTTTCATGCAGATTGCCCGCGATATCAAGAGGAATGCTGAATCGACGGCTGAGGACAAGCAAAAGGCAACAGCCGAAGTATTGAATCGCCTGCGTGCAAATCTGACCAAGGATGGGGAGGCGGTGGATCTCAGTAAGCTGACCGCCGAGGATCTGACCGCTGCGGTCATAAAGACCATTTCGGAAGCAGGTGTACCGGAAGAAATGCTCTCATCGCTTGGCATCAGTTTTCTGGATTTGCTTAACGCTCTGAAGGATCCGGATCATGACGAATGAAGAACTCTGCATGCTGGCGCAGGAAGGAAACGCCGATGCAGAGGAGGAGCTGATTTGTAATTTGCTGCCATCACTGCAGGCGTTGGCTGCAAAATTTGAAGTACAGTACTCCGGACTTCAGATCGAATCTGACGATCTATTGCAGGAAGGCTCTATTGGATTTTTAAGGGCTGTCCATTCCTTCCGTCCGGAAAAAGGGAATCTGTTCCAGACCTACGCATCCCGGGTTTCCGAAAACGCGATGATGGACTATATCCGAAAATGCGCATCCGCTATTCCTTCTACAGGTCAGATGCTGAGCCTTGACGTCGAACCGAATAACGATCAGGACAATAATGAGAGCAGTTTTTACGACAGGCTTTTTTCGGAATACACAAAAACCCCAGAGCAGATTTGTATTGAGAAGGAGACCTACGAAGAAATCCATCACGCGCTGAATATGATCTCCCTCAGGGAAAGCACATACCTCCGCTACCGCTACGGTTTTGATGACGATCTTCTCCACGACAGGGAAGAGACTGCGGCGCATTTCCATTTAAGTGAGAGCCGCGCAAGAAGTATTGAGCGTACCGCTCTTGATAATGTCCGTCTGGAACTCCCATGGTGATACTGATCCAATCTCGTTTTAGTATACCTCTATCCTCAATCCGGCCCGGAATCGGCGCCGTGACATAAGTCACGCCACCGTTCCTTTTGCGTCGTTCAAACGTACGCTTCCAGCAAGGAAAGGAAGCGACCTTTTCACGCCGCAACGCAATAGCAGCAGCCTGTGCTTCGAAGTGGCACACGCTGCTGTTTTGCTGCTGTCTTTCGGATAAAGGTATAACACACTAGACTTTGCAAGCAAAGTCGTGTGCCAAAAGGAACGCTGTTCCCTTTGGAAACCCATGCCACGAAACCTCTGGTTTCTTTGGATTCTTCCTGCCAAACAGGACAGAGGACACATTGGCTCACCGTTTCATGTCTCCAACTCTACTCTGCCCTGTTTGAATGTCTTGCCTTTCTTCTGTCCACATCCCCGGCAAGACATTCCTGATCCCTTGTAATTCTTATCGATATCAAAAATGCATCACCAGATAAACGGGATCATCCGGTACTTCACTTTGTCCTTATACTCTGCATATCCGGCAAGTCCTTCGGCGAGGACTTCCTCCTCGTTCTGGATCCGCTTCACGATGATCGGAATATAGAAAAGCATAATGACAAATGAGAGCACGGAACCCAGGACCAGCGGCATGGAAAGAAATAGCAGCACTGTTGCCATGTACATCGGATGACGGACAATCCCGTAAAGCCCGGTATCGATCACTTTCTGGTCTTCCTGGACTTCGATTGTCCGGGAAAGGAAGGTGTTCTCCCTCAGCACTTCCGCATAAAGCGCATAGGCCGACAAGAACAAAACTGCTCCGACGACACTGACCGCCCATGGCAGCATCAGGAATTTGAAACGGAAGCTTAAGGCTGCGGAAATAAACGCAGCAAGGAACATGATCCCGGAAAACAGGATGACCGTACGCTGCTCGGGCTCTTCCTCTTTGGCATTCAGCCTCTTCCTCAGAAGCTCGGGATTATTCCGTATCATGATCAGACCCGCGATGAACATCGGCACAAATAGAATGATGATCAGAAGCCAACCCTGAGGATACCGAAACGTCCATGCAGGAAGAAACAGCAGAAGGCCGACAGCAATAAGGCCTGCAAAAAATTTTGTCAGTGCCTGTTTGAATAGTTCTTGATTCATGATGATACCTCCGGCAGTTTTTTGATAAACTCACGGATGATCCGATTCACTTCTGATGGTTTATCGGTGTTAGAGTTATGGCCTGCACCTTCGATCCAGTAGATCGGCAGGTGTTCTTTATTCGCCCATCGGCGGTTATAGCTTTTTGCGGAACCCGCTTGATCTTTCTTCCCACAGATCAGGATCGCCGGACAATCGATCAAATAGGGCAGATCCGCTTCCATCGCATCCGCCAGCATCCTGTAGCCATGACCGGCCAGTCTGCAATATTCGTCTTTGGTATATGTATTGATAAACCCTTCCATGAGAGAGCGTCCGTACTCCGTCTGCGCGCACCCTTTCGCGCCAGCCTTCATAAGTTCCCTCCAGGGATAGGCACGGTACATGGGTTCGGTTCTTTTCAAAAGCCAGATCTCAGCTGCTGTCACATAACTGCGTTTGAGCGGTGCGGAGTCGATAGAAATAAAGCCGGCTGCTTCCCCCGGATATTTCTCAAGGAAGCATTGAGAAACGTATCCGCCCATGGATTGCCCGATCAGGACAGGATGACGGATGCCTTCCTTTTCCAGAATCTCATGCAGCCAGGCCGTTTTATCCATCAGGATGAAGTTCAGCTTAAAGGGCCTGGAGGCCGCGTGTCCCGGAGCGTCCCATACGAGAAGATTATAATCCTGCTCAAAGGCTTCAATCTGTTTATCAAACAGGTGATGACCCGCCGTAAGCCCGGGTAAAAGAACCATCGTCCTGCGTCCCGGAAAGATTTCGTTTGTCCAGTAATGGATCGTCCCGCAGGATGTGGAAAATGTCTTTTCTGTCATTTGAATTCCCCCTGTGGTTTCCGAAGATAGACGGATTTCCAAAAAGCCAGGAGCTTCTGGAAGCCGCGCTCCATCTCGTCAAAGTCCATGGCTCCTCGCTGCAGGAATTCCCAGAGATATCCTTCTGATGCCCAGTACATTTCCATGTACATCATGTTCAGGTCGATACCGGGGATGAAGTCATCCGGATTGACTTCCTGAAGCTTCCGCCTGGCGTGGATAGAAAGATATCCGTTCATGCTTTTCTGGATCTCACCAGCTACCTCAGGATCTTTTTCATAGAACGCCTTCACCGCGAAGAGCGCCATATCGGGATACCGGCGGGTAATGCGCATCTTCGCCTGCATGCCATAGTTCATACTGTCAAAAAGATCTTTCTGTTCATAGCAGCCGCTTTTCTCCATTTCTTCCACTGTGACCCTGGCGCAGGTATCCCAGAGGAAGAGATAGAGCTCTTTCTTGTTGTGAAAATAATGAAATAGGAGGGCCTTGCTGATCCCGGCTGCCTCCGCGATCTCGCTCATGGGGCTCTTTTTGTAAGTATTCTGAGAGAAAACGTGGAGGCCGGCGTTCAACATCGCCTGCTGCTTCTCCTCAGGAAGGGAATAGAATTTTGGATTCATAGGCACCTCCGTTAACCGATTCGGTCAATGATCATTCTAAGGCCGTTGACCGATTTTGAGAAGACCCATAAATCAAAAATCCAGAGCCAAACATCCGTAAAATCGATGTCCGGCTCCGGAAAGAATCCCATATCATCCCTCATTCCGGTATGTTTCTGTAGAGTCTGACAGCAATATAAGCGATCACCCCTGTCCACACAGCTGCCCAGATCTCGACTGTCCACAACGGTACCACACCTCTCTGATACAGGGCAGGGAAAGTATCCATCAGCATGTGCAAAAGAATGGCCAGCGGCAGGTACCCCTTTTTTGCGTTCTTGACGCCGAAAAACACAATGACCGTCAGTCCGATATGCAGGAGCATTGCAAACAGCCGTTCAAGGACATTCATCGCCATCATCCCATAATTGAACGCAGCAGCGGCCTGAACGGTCGGAAGCGCAGCGGCTGCCGTATCCTTGGTGATTTTCAATGCGCTTAATGCTCCTTCAACCGATCCCCTGGAGAACATGACCGCAACTGCAAGATACGTGATCATGGCAGGAAGGATGACAGCCAGTATCTCGATCCCGCCGTGGCCGATGCCGTACAGAACCGCGTTTTCACGGGTACGGTTCTTTTTCATGATGTATTTCAGAACGATATACCGTCCACACTCCTCAAAAACACCTGCCATGAGGGTTCCGTAAAGGACGAAAGCGACGGTGTTTCCGTTGATGAATTGCGAAACGGGGTTGTCAGCAATAATGAAGACATAATGCGCGCCAAGCTCCAGTACGCGTGCAGAAACGATAAACCCTATGGCACCTGCAATCAGATAGCTGATATTTGTCCGCTGTTTATACTTCCTGCGCCAGCAGATGAAGAAAATGACAGGGATCGTGATCATCAAAACGGCCGTGATGATCAGAGAGGGGATACTGCTTTTCCCAATGACGATGGTCTCAAATTCCGTCATTTGCAGTCACCTCCCCAGACTTCGACGCAAAAGCCTTTGTGGCCGCATGCAGTGCAGGTCAGCTTTCGGGTATTCGGTGTATGGTTCGCCCAAAAAGCTTCCTTCAGTGTCGGCTTGAACACCTCGTGGCATTCCGGGCAGATGTATTCTACATGCCTGAAGTAGTACCTGCTGACCAGAATTCCCCAGGGAATCGCCACAAGTGCCCAAACGGCAAACGGCCACCAGATGCCTTTGGCGATCCAGATAATAATGGAAAACCATTGCAGTGCCGTGACAGGGATCCCGGTCAGGATTATCATCCAGCGCATTCGTTTCAGTTTCTTCTTACCTTCCATGATAACTGCTATGTCACCGATAGATTCGAGGGAGAATGACTCCTGTATTTTCAATCCGTTTTTCAGCTCACGCAGCTTTTCCAGTTTTTCCTGCTTATCAGAGATTTCATCCGAAAGAGCTTTCTCCTGCTGTTCAATCAGCAATGAGATCACTTTCTCCGGATGCTCTTCCTTCAGGATCTGAGAGATAGCGTCGATCGGAAGATCCAAGTTTCTCAGGAAGCAGATGATCTTCATGCGCTTCAGATCGTCATCTGAATAGAGCCGTCTCCCGCCTTCTGAAAGCTCGCTGGGGATCAGAATGCCTCTGGTATCATAATACTGAACTGTCCGGACTGTAACGCCGCAGAGCTTAGCAAGTTCTCCCGTCGTGTATTTTGACATAGCGTTCACCTCCTTTCGCCACGTATCTTACTACATGACGCTGCGTAACAAGCAATACCTTACGCAGGGTGATTTTCAAAAAATGGTTACTCAGATAGTTTCAATCCACTCGCGGTCATCGTATAGATTTTATTGCAGACCTCGGAAATATATTTCCGGTCGTGAGAAACACTGATGATTGTTCCAGGAAATTGTTTAAGTATTCTTCGTACTTCCGGCCCGGATAAAGGCGAAAAATTCCTTGTCGGCTCATCAAGAATCAGAACATTCGCTTCCGTCAGACTCATTTTCAAAAGAAACAGCTTTGCCTTCTGACCACCGGACAGCTCCCTGATCGGATGGAACATTTCATCAGAAGTATACTTCATGGATCCCAGAAAAGTTCGGACCATGGTTATTTCATCCTTGCCCCCGGAAGGGGCCAGATACTCTACCGGCGTCAGATCAAAGGGTAACTCTTCTTCGTAATTCTGCGGCATATAGCAGGCAGAGAGATCTGCCCTGCTGCAGAGTTCTTCAGCAATTATCCGGATCAATGTTGTTTTTCCGACTCCATTTGCACCTATAATGCAGACTTTTTCAGGTCCCTTGATCTGCAGACTTATGTTTTTCGCAAGGACGCTCCCGGTCGGTGAATGAAGCTCCGGAAACGACAGATCCAAAACCGTTTTTCCGGCAGGCATGGGCTTCTGTTTCTCAAAGCGGATGGTGATGGCAGACTCTGTTTCCGGAATCTCTGTCATTTCATCATGTTCCCGCTCATAACGCCGTTCCATGGATTTTACAGCCTTCATCTTTTTTTTGAGGAGGCGTCCTCCATGGGGATCCTGTCTGGAAATGGTCCGCTGATCATGTTCCACAGACTGCTCAATGCGCCGGAATCGTTCCATTGCCTTTTTCTCTTCACGGCGTTCACTATATGCCATTTGCTCCTGTTTTGAAAAACTCTTTTCCCGTTCCTCCATAAATGTTCTGAAGGGCATATTGGCAACGGTTATCCTCGGAACCGATTTCCGCCGCAGCTGTTCTATCAGAATGATGCGGTTTGCTGTCCTTTCGATGAGGGTTTCGTCATGTGAAATAAAAAGCACGCCACCGGGGAACTTATTGATCAGTTTTTCAAGCCACTCCAGCGTCTCGATATCGATATCATTTGATGGTTCGTCCAAAAGCAGAATATCCGGGGCCGCCAGAAGAAGTCCTGCCATCTGGAGTTTCACCCGCTCCCCTCCGGAGAGGCTGCTCATGGTCTGGGAAGAATAAAACAGCTCATCCCGAAAGCCCAGCTCTGAAGATATCAGGTATAAATCCGCTGGATTTGCGGATTGAAAAGCCTGTAGCTCCGCAAAATACTGATACACCGTTTTGTTTTTGTCTTCCTCAGAAAGCTCCTGGGGCAGGTACCCAAGAAGCTCTCCCTGTGTGGCCCTTATCCCTTCCGCATCTGCGTAGTCTTCAATAAGGTCCGGATCATAGATCCATTTCAACAAAGTCGATTTCCCGTTTCCTTCTTCGCCGACAAGTACGGCCTTGTCTCCCGGGTTCAGGACGATACTAAAATCCCTGATAATCGTTCTCAGATCTTTTCTGTGGGTTATTGTAAGTGCGTTGATTTGTAACAAAAAAACACCTCTCTCCGACATACATAGACTGATGAGAGTCTGCCAGAGCGAGGCGATTTCTTAGTTCGCATAGAATTGTTCGAAAGAACATGGTGGCCCGCGGTAAGAACACAGTGCCATCAGAACCTTTCTTAAGATCCGCTCAAAATAACAGACAATCTTCATTCAGTCTACGCAAACTGTTTATGGGCATAATACACCCTTGGTACTTCCGTTTACATATCCCGAAATTGATTATCTGTTAATCATTGCTTCACCACCACATGAATATCATGTGCCTTTCAAGGAAATTACAGGAATCATAGCATATTTGTCTGGTTTTTTCAATCGTGTTTTTCCAGACTGCGTTCCATGGCGCTCCTCATGTTTTCCAGAAAAGCTGCGTCAGGAATCAGCGCGATTCCATGCTCATCACTTAAGACGATCAGGCGCTGTCCTCCCGAGAGCCCGAACAGATCTCTCGCACCTTTGGGAATGACAATCTGTCCTCTGTCACTGACAGCAACAGATCCCCAGATGTTCTTTCCCTTTGGCGCAGGCGGAATCATCCCAATACCTTCTACCGGCTCTGTCCGAATCAGGCTGTCGATCGTTGTCCCGTAAACCTCAGCCAGAAGACTGCACTTTTCAATATCCGGAATCGTTGCTCCGGTTTCCCATTTTGCATACGCCTGCCTGGAGATCCCAATCTTCTCTGCAATTGCTTCTTGCGAAAAACCATGGATATTCCGAAGCATGACCAGATTATCTTTCAGCATTTAACAATCCTCCCTATAGGTCGATTCTCTCGAAATTCTCGCGGGCCTTCCTGTATGATAATAAGGTGAACAGTACAAAGGCTGCTATGCTTGCGGCGAGTAAAACAAACTGCAGAGCTATGTGGTCCGTGCCGAAGGCATTCAGCACCCCGAGTCCTGGCATGTGGTGCAAAGCTTCCGCAATAAAGGTAACCAGAAAGGCTGCAAAGATAAAACTTACGAAAGGACGCCCGAACTTGTAAGCGGTTTTGAAAAATCCACCTATGAAAAGCGCGTTAAATAACCCGAAGATCACACATGCCATCCCCAAGGCAAAAGGATTGGCATTCATCAACGCATTGCTTCGATAAACGTCAGACTCCGAAAATACTGTCATACGCAAAATGACCGAGATCGCCATCAATAGTAGAGCACAGGCCTCGATCAGACAGACAAAAAGATATTTTCCTTTCACCACGTCCTTCTTTGCAACAGGAAGCAAGACCGAAAACAGGATGTCATTTGCCTCCCTTGCAGCTTGAAAGCTCTGGAATATTCCCAACGTCACGAAGAATGCTCCGCAAAGGATCGGGTATCCGGGCAACAAAAACATCAGGCCAAAGACGATGAACAGATAGGACAGCACGGACGCGCTTAAGCGCATTTCTTTACGAAGAATATTACGCATGGATCATCCCTCCTTCCATCCGGAGCATTGTGTCCTCCAGCGTTTCTCCGTCAACGGAATACTTCAGAATGAAGTCTGCCTTAGGCAAGGCTGCTATGATTTTTCCTCTTGATATATAGACGATATCATCCGCGCATTTCTCAATATCAGAGATGATGTGCGTAGAGAAGAAAACAGCCGTTCCGTCTTCCTTCAATTTTGTAAAGATCTCAAGGAGCTCGTTCCTGGAAAACGGGTCCAGACCGCTTGTCGGTTCGTCAAGAATCAGGACCTCTGATCTGTGAGATAAGGCAAGCAGGAGATTCAGCTTCACCTTCATACCTTCCGATAGTTCCAGCGGCGTTTTTATTTCATCAATCGAAAAGAGCTCGAGATATTTGTGATATGCTGTATCGTCCCAGGTTTCATAGAACCGTTTTATAATATCGACGATATCCCGGATCTTTTTCCTCGGGTACCAGCTGACCGTCCCCGTCGAGTATCCGATGCGTTTCTTGATGCCTGTTTTATTGTCCACGATGGGCATACCGAAGAATCGGACATCGCCGCTGTCTGGGTGAATCAGATTCAGCATCGACTTGATCGTAGTTGTTTTTCCTGCACCATTTCTGCCAATAAAGCCGGTGATCTTTCCTCTTTCCAGGTCAAAAGAGACTTCATCCAGTACGAAGGATGGATACCTCTTCATAAGTTTTCTTACTTCTGCAACCATCACCAGAGCCTCCCAAAAGTATGATTCTGATGATTATTGTAAAGCGAAGTTGCCTTGATTTCTACCAACCGCAGATAACGAAATAGCGTGAGTTATGTTATGTTTGGTTGCCTCTTGTGTACTGATTTACAGCGAAGAATCAATAAAGCAATTCTCTGTAAATGGCCAGGTCCAGATTCTTATATACGTTAAAGATAATCTTCATCTGGCTTCCAGACTCATCCAGCCACTTTCGAACGGTTTCCACGGCAATCTCCGCCGCTCTCTGATTCGGGAACATGAAAACCCCGGTTGAGATACAGCAGAAAGCTACACTTTCAAGACCGTTCTCCGCCGCCAGGTTCAGACAAGAGGTGTAGCAGGACGTCAGCAGATGTTCATGGTCTTTCGTAAGATGCCCTTGGACGATGGGCCCGACCGTGTGAAGGATATATTTGCATGGCAGATTATAACCCGGCGTGATCATGGCCTGTCCCGTAGGCTCCTCATAGTTTCTGCCATGAATCGCAGCTTGGCGGCACATGTAGTCGTTACAGCGGAGTCTTAAGCGGATGCCTGATTTGCTTCCGATAATATTGTCCGCACAATTATGAAGGGGCTGAAAACACCCCAACATCGCGGCATTTGCGGGATTCGTAATAGCATCAACTTTAAGAGTTGTGATATCACCCTGCCATAAATACAGCCTGTCATCTATGGCACATGGCTTCAGGTCAGCAATATCCGTTATTCCGGCTCTAATGCTTTCTTCGGTCAAATACTCGTCCTGAATTGCCAATATCTCCTCGCTGATCGGATCAGGCATACGAACATTCATCAGTGCTCTCAATA
>CACXGR010000283.1 GCA_902767235.1 uncultured Lachnospiraceae bacterium
AATGGGATCAGGACTATGATGACTGAGTCCTGTAAAAGAACCGATGAATATTTTGACATACAGACTGCGTGAAATCGTAAAAGGCTGCAATCCCTCGATTGCAGCCTTTTTGTAAAGGAATTATTTTATAACCAGTTTTCCCGTAATTTTTTCTGTCCCGTTCAGCCAGAAATAGATCGCCTGTCCTTTTTTCAGCTTAACCTTCCCGGTGCGGGTCATTTCATACCAGTCAACCTTCTTATCGGAGTAAAACTCTGCCGGCTTATTCACCGCCATTTTCAAGGATGACGATTGTCCGCCTTTCGTGGTAAGCTTCTTTTTAATTAACTTGTTAGCATATCTGGCGCTTTTGACCTGCGCCATAAAAGCTACATAATCATCCGGATATTCGACATTTTTTGACTGCTTCAATTTGGAGAAAGTAAAGGTGTACGTCTTTGTCGACGGAGCGACGAATTTAATATAGCCGTAACCTTTTTTGAATGTGAGGTTCGTCGTTCCCTTTTTGACTACAGCAGCCTTCCTGTTTGCAACGCTTACCTTTTTCGTATACTCCTGCGGCTTGATCGTTTTCCTCATCACCGCACTTGCACTGATCGCGAACGTGCCGATCAAAAGAACTGCAGCGAGTGTCATGATCAATGATTTTTTGCATAATTTCTTCATGCTCTTCCCTCCCTTTCTTTGTACTCCCCAATGATTGGCTGCAAGTTGCTAAAACCATTATAGTCAGGCACCTGGGACAATGTCAATGGAGTGGAAGATAATGGCGTGGGAGCGCCCCGGGAGTGGAAGCGCCCCGGAGGTCCCTTCATCTCTTGTGTCGCTTCGCATAGTCTTCGCGGATCGGCGCAAGCATCTCTTCATTGTCAAACATGTCCTCCATATCCTCGACTGAAGCGGCTCTCCTTGCGCAGCCGACCACATCCGAGACCACTGCGTAGTTCAGCTTCGTGCCAACGCTGTCATGCTCATAGCGCACTGCCCGGCTCGCGCTTATGCCAAATCGGCCCGCTTCCTTCACCGCGTCAATATTTGCCCCCAGGAACATGAATTCCCAGTGATAGCGTTCCTTCTGGCGCTCGATCATTCGCTTGACCTTATCATATGTGTACAGGCGGCTGGCGTTCTCCATTCCGTCTGTCGTGATGATCATGATCGTCTTCTCCGGCACATCTTCCTCTCTGGCATACTTGTGGACGTTTCCGATGTGATGGATCGCGCTTCCGACTGCATCAAGCAGAGCGGTGCATCCGCGCACATAGTACTGCTTGTCGTTCATGGGCTCGACCTTCTGAATGTCCACGCGATCATACAGCACCTGGCTGCGGTCGTCAAAAAGCACCACTGAGACGTATGCCTCGCCTTCTTCCTTCTTCTGCTTTTCGATCATGCTGTTGAAGCCGCCGATCGTGTCCGCCTCAAGTCCGCTCATAGAACCGCTTCTGTCAATGATCATTACCAACTCTGTTAAACCCTTCTTCATATTGACCTCGCTTTCTGCTGCCCGGCAGCCTTATCATTTCTTCTAGTTGAGGTCAGTATAGCAGGGCGCAATTTAAAAACGGTCGCCCGGAAAGCGACCGTCAATTCTAGTTGATGATGCAGGGAAGCCCATGCTCCTCGAGCTGAATATCCAACTCGATCATGTCATAGATCTTATGCTCGATAAAGTACGAAAAGATGATATCCGTCTTATCACACGGCGAAAGCGCATACCCCGCTCTGGCCAAAAGATCGCGCGCCTCATCCAGATTCAGCTTCGCGCCGATGCACAGGCACAGGGCCGTGAGCTTTTGCGGATGGTAGTTGGGGTTGTTCTTTATTTTGGAAAATACTTTTTTGTCCACGATTGCCCTCTTGTAGACTTCGGCGTTTTCCATCCCCTTTTGAGCGATCAGATACAGAAGATACTGCGGGAAGGTGTCCGCCATATGCGCCATCCGCTCCTCCAGTTTCCGCTCCATCTCTTCGATCGCGGTATCTTCATCAGCCGGCGAAGAATCCCGCATGCCAAGGGCCGGCTCCGAATAGACAACGTCCCCGTACTCTTTCCTGCACTTTTCCTCAACAATGTTCCGTCCGATATAGACTTCCGAATAGACGGCGCCCTCGTACTCTTCCCTGCGCTTTTCCTCAACATAATTCTCGTCGATATAGTCTTCCAGATCCGGATAGAGATTCCTGCTCATTTTGGCCGCTTTTTCATCGAAGACCACCAGATAGACCAGCATCTCCGACGTCAGAAGGAACGCGTGGATCTCATCCACCGCGATCCGCATCCCTTCCTCTTTGGGATAGCCGAAGCTGCCTGTTGAGATCAGCGGGAATGCTATGGACCGGATGCCGTGCGCTTCGGCCAGCGCCAGGCTCTTCTTATAGCAGGACCGGAGCAATGCCTCTTCCCCCCGGCCGCCATTGACAAACAAAGGACTGACGGCGTGAATGATATATTTTGCCGGCAGGTGGAATGCGGGGGTAATAAACGCGTCGCCCTCTTGCACGTGGCCGATGTGCTCCTTCCGATAAGAGAGCAGCTCATCTCTGCCGGCCGCCTCGTAAACAGCATAATCGCATCCGGGACCGACAACGGGATGCGCATTTGCCGTGTTGACAATGGCATCTGTCCTCATCTTTGTAATATCATTTCGTATGATCTTGAATGGCATGTTAC
This sequence comes from uncultured Lachnospiraceae bacterium, assembly GCA_902767235.1. Lineage (GTDB taxonomy): Bacteria > Bacillota > Clostridia > Lachnospirales > Lachnospiraceae > CAG-791. The sequence goes on from CACXGR010000283.1 coordinate 2,675, forward strand.
AACTCACCCCTTAGGTCCTTCATCCAGTTCATTAAGTATTTCGGCAAGTCTCCCAATCTTTCTTGCCGACTCATCTCCTATTCCCGCGGCCTTCTCCTCCAAATGCGGCGGCACAAACCACAGCGGATGAATGCCTGCATCCATGGATCCCCGGTAATCTTTCCAGTAGTTATCTCCGACATATATGCATTCCCCGGCCTCGCACTGCGCCTTTCTGAGGCACAGAGCGTAGAAAGCGGCAGCCGGCTTGTCCGC
>CACXGR010000284.1 GCA_902767235.1 uncultured Lachnospiraceae bacterium
ATCATTCCTTCCTTCATCGAAAAGGGTGTCAAAAAAGAGGACGCCTATTGTTACTCAGCCATCGGCTGCGTGGAGACCGCCGTGCCCGGAAAGTGGGGCTACCGCTGCACCGGCATGAGCTACCTGAACTTCCCTCGTATTCTCCTGATGGTCATGAACAACGGCATCGACGTGACCAGCGGGAAGAGATTCGTCAAGGATTACGGGAACTTCCGGGATATGGAATCTTTTGACGAGCTCATGAGGGCATGGGACGGCGCGATCAGAGAGCTGACCCGCGCGAGCGTCATCGTCGAGAACGCCATCGACCTGGCGAGTGAGCGTGAAGTGCCCGACATCCTCTGCTCATGCCTGACCCAGGACTGCCTGGGACGCGGCAAGACCATCAAAGAGGGCGGCGCCGTCTACGATTTCATCTCCGGCCTGCAGGTCGGCATCGCGAATATGGCGGACAGCCTCTCCGCGATCAAGAAGCTGGTTTATGAGGACAAGAAGATCTCCAGGGATGAGCTCATGAATGCGCTGGCAACTGATTTTGCCGGTGAAGAGGGCGAGCGGATTCGCCAGATGCTGATGAATGACGCGCCCAAATACGGTAATGACGACGATTACGCAGATCAGCTGGTGGTGGACGCTTACGCATCTTATCTGGATGAGATGAAGAAATACAAGAACACCCGCTTCGGCAGAGGCCCGATCGGCGGCATCCGCTACGGCGGAACCTCCTCAATCTCCGCAAATGTCGGTCAGGGTTTTGGCACAATGGCTACCCCGGACGGACGCCATGCAAGGGAGCCCCTGGCTGAGGGCTGCTCACCCGCGCATTCCATGGACAAGCACGGCCCGACGGCGGTATTCAAGAGCGTATCCAAGCTTCCCACCCATGAGATCACGGGCGGCGTGCTTCTGAACCAGAAGGTCACGCCTGCGATGCTCTCCACACCGGAGAAAACCAAGAAGCTGGAGTTTATCGTCCGCACATTCTTTAACCGCCTGGAAGGCTACCATGTGCAGTATAATGTAGTAGATAAGGCAACGCTTCTGGATGCTCAGGCGCACCCGGAGAAGCACAAGGACCTGATCGTTCGCGTGGCGGGATACAGTGCATTCTTCAATGTTCTCTCCAAAGCGACGCAGGACGATATTATCGGAAGAACAGAGCAGACGTTATAAGTAAGGAGGCCATAAAATGAAATTCTGTATTGACGACGCAAATGTAGAGAAGATCCGCCGCATTTATGAGTATTATCCGATTGACGGTGTTTCCACCAACCCTTCGATCCTGGCCAAGTCCGGAAGAGAGCCCTATGAGGTCCTGAAGGAGATCCGCGAGATCATCGGCGAGGACGGCGAGCTGTTCGTACAGGCTACTTCGACTACGGCAGAGGGCATGGTAGAAGAAGCCCACAGGATTGTGGAAGAGCTGGGAAAGACCACATTGGTAAAGATTCCCTGCGTTCCCGAAGGCTTCAAGGCTATGAAGCAGCTCAAGAAAGAAGGCATTCGCTTCATCGGGACAGCAATTTACACAGCCATGCAGGGCTTTCTTGCAGCCAAGTGCGGCGCAGAGTATGTAGCCCCTTATGTAAACCGTATTGACAACATGGGCTTTGACGGCGTGCAGGTCGCCATGGATATCCACGACGCGATCACGGAAAACGGACTGGACAGCGGTCTTTTGGCAGCGAGCTTCAAGAACAGCCAGCAGGTCCTGGAGCTGATCCGATATGGCGTGAAGGCAGTGACTGTATCGCCGGATGTCATCGACGGTCTCGTGAAGAACGCGGCGATCGATGCGGCCATCGACCAGTTCACCAAGGATTTCCAGGGGCTTGTCGGAGAAGGCAAGACCATGGCGGACTGCTGATTCAGCATAGTCTTTACGGAAACGGATCACAGTCATGTGATCCGTTTTTTACACCATTATAAAAGCGGGGAGGTACCCGGTCATGAGCGTTTTATCGATTGATATCGGAGGAACTTTCATCAAATATGCCCTGATGGGACAAGATGCAACAATCCTCTCCAGGGGAAAGATACCGACTCCCCAAGAGGGAAGGG
>CACXGR010000285.1 GCA_902767235.1 uncultured Lachnospiraceae bacterium
AATGTCTATGATGTGCAGGATGACAAGGGAGGACGCATTTTGATCCCGGCCATCCCGCAGTGCATCCTGGACGTGCGCCTTGAGGAAGGAGAGATGACGGTCCATCTTCTTCCGGGACTGGAGAATTTGTGATGAGATTTCATGTACTGACGCTTTTTCCCGAGATGATCGAGCAGGGGCTTTCAACGAGCATTACCGGCAGGGCCATGCAGAAGGGCCTGGTGAGCCTCGATGCTGTCAATATCCGCGACTATGCAGACAACAAGCACAGGAAAGTGGATGATTACACATATGGCGGCGGCGCCGGAATGCTGATGCAGGCACAGCCGGTCTACGACGCCTGTATGTCTGTGCAAAGCAGGCTGGACAGACCGGCAAGGGTCGTCTATATGACCCCCCAGGGCAGTATTTTTACCCAACAGAAGGCGCAGGAACTGGCGCAGGAAGAGGACCTGATCATCTTATGCGGCCATTACGAGGGCATCGATGAGAGAGTGCTGGAGGAAGTGGTGACGGATGAGATCTCCATAGGAGATTATGTGCTGACGGGCGGCGAGCTGCCGGCCATGGTCGTCATCGATACGATCTCCAGGCTGATCCCCGGCGTCCTGGGAAACGGCGTCTCGGCGGATACGGATTCCTTTATGAACGGACTGTTGGAATATCCCCAGTATTCCCGCCCGGAGATCTGGAGGGGCAAACAAGTGCCGCCGATCCTTCTGTCCGGAGATCACGCCAAGGTGGACCGATGGCGGAAGGAGCAGTCCCTCGCGCGGACCCGTGAGAGGCGTCCCGACCTCTACAGGAAATACATGGAAGAGCACCCGGAGGCGGAGGGCGGCGCAAAAGGAAAGAAGAGCCGGTAAGCCCGTGTATAAATGATTTTGGACTTGCATATCGGCGCCCGGTATGATATATTACTCATGTTGCTTTGGCAGCATGTAATGATCGAAGACGGTCCTCTGCTGTATCCCGTCAGGCGGTGCATGACGGCAAGAACGTCCTTAGTGCAAAGGAGAAACAAATGAATTACGAAATCATCAAGGAACTCGAGAAAGAACAGCTTAAGGAAAGCGCTCCTGTATTCAACGTAGGCGATACCGTCCGCGTTCACAACAGGATCAAGGAGGGCAACCGCGAGAGAATCCAGATCTTTGAGGGCACAGTGCTCAAGATCCAGGGCGGCGGTGCCAGAACTACTTTCACAGTCCGCAAGGAATCCAGCGGTATCGGCGTTGAGAAGACATGGCCTCTTCACAGCCCCAACGTTGAGAAGGTTGACGTAGTCAGACGCGGTAAGGTCAGAAGAGCGAAACTTACTTACCTGCGCCAGCTGAGCGGCAAGAAGGCCAAGGTAAAGGCCCTGAACGATCGCTGATCTGTAATCAAGAGTTAATTGGAATGCCGCGCTGTGCAAGCAGTGCGGCATCCTTCATTTTTCGAAAACACTGTGCGGGAACGATCCGCAGACCTGTCGAAAGGAGCAAAGCGAGTGGATTATCAGTGGTATCCGGGGCATATGACCAAGGCCCGTCGGATGATGCAGGAGAATATAGGACTGGTAGACCTGGTGATCGAGCTTGCCGACGCCAGGATCCCTCTGAGCAGCCGCAATCCGGATATCGATTCCCTGTGCGGCAGCAAGGCCAGGATCCTTCTGATGACCAAGGCGGACATGGCGGACCCGGCGCGCACGGCCCGGTTCCAGAAGTATTTTGAAGACAAGGGATACATGGTCATCGCCATGGACGCCCGCACCAGGAAGTCCAATGAGAAGATCCGGGCCTACGTGGAGAAAGCCTGCGCAGCCAAGAGGGAGAGGGACAAGAGAAGAGGGATCATCGGCCGCCCCTTGCGGGCCATGGTCGTCGGGATCCCGAATGTGGGAAAATCCACCTTCATCAACTCTTTTGCCGGCAGGGCCAGCGCCAAGACCGGCAACAAGCCCGGCGTGACGCGGGGCAAGCAGTGGATCCGCCTCAACAAGAACCTGGAGCTTCTCGACACACCCGGCATCCTCTGGCCCAAATTCGAGGACCGGCAGGTCGGCGTAAATCTGGCGCTCACCGGCGCGATCCGTCAGGAGCTTCTCGAGGAGCAGGAGCTCTCCATGGAACTCTTAAACTTCCTGCAGAGAGAGTACCCTGCGCTCCTCAAAGCCAGATATGCGCCTGAGGACGCGGAGTGGGAATTCCCGATGGACAGCGCGCAGCTGCTGGGAAAGATCGCCCTGGCCAGAAACCTGATCAAAGCAGGCTCGGAACCGGATTACCAGAGAGCGTCCAAAATGGTGCTGGACGACTTCAGAAACGGAAAGACCGGGAGGATCACCCTAGAAGATGTGCCGGGGAAAGGAGAGAGCCTTGAGTGATAAGGTAAAGAGCATCATATCCAACGTTCTGTATGTGGCAGCCGTTCTCCTGTTTTCCTTTCTCATTGTCCACTTTGTGGGACAGCGAACGGAGGTGATCGGCACTTCCATGGTACCGACCCTGCAGGACGGCGATCAGCTGATCACGGATAAGATCACCTACAGGTTCCGCGAACCGGAGAGATTTGATATCATCGTCTTCCCGCACGAGCCTTACGATGAGTTCTACATCAAGAGGATCATCGGAATGCCGGGGGAGACCGTAAAGATCGAGAGAGACGGAAAGATCTACATCAACGGCGAAGTCCTCGAAGAGAAGTACGGCTACGGGGAGACCCAGCCTCAGGAGATCGAGGGGACGGAAGTTAAGCTCGCCGACGATGAGTACTTTGTCCTGGGAGATAACAGGGAGGTCAGTCTCGACAGCAGATTTGAGGAGGTGGGAAATATCCCGCGCTCCATCATTATCGGCAGGGCGTGGCTGAGGCTGTATCCCTTTCATGCGTTCGGTCTTTTGACAAAATAGTGATCAATGCGGCGGCTCACGCGGGCAGCCTTAAATCGTGTGAATGACAGTCAGTCCGGCACAGCGGGAAAACCGCCTTGACCGGGCTGTTTTTTTGTGCCTACACTAAGGGAAGAGCCGATGGACGGATCATGAGAGCGGCCAATGAGGGATAAGTCGGTAGAGAGTGGCAAAGGGAGAAAAAGATGACGGAGAAGCAGAGGATCAAATTGGAACTGGAGAGAGAGCGGATCGCCGGCATGCGGGCATTTGAGAATGAGCGGATCCGGGAGATGCTGGGAACAGAAGCTTTTGTTGTGGCCGGTATCGATGAGGCCGGGCGGGGCCCCCTGGCGGGACCTGTGGCAGCCGGGGCGGTCATTCTCCCGGCAGATCACGACATCCTGTATCTGAATGACTCCAAAAAGCTCTCCGCGAAAAAGCGGGACATGCTCTATGACCAGATCCGGGAGGAGGCGGTCGCCTGGGCCGTCGGGCTTGTGGAGCCGGCCCGCATCGACGAGATCAATATCCTGCAGGCGACTTACGAGGCGATGCGCCTGGCAATCAGTCAGCTGAAGGTTTCCCCCACGGTCCTGATCAACGACGCGGTCACGATCCCGGGGGTGGACATCCCTCAGATCCCGGTGATCAAGGGAGACGCCAAGTGCATTTCCATTGCGGCAGCCAGTATTCTGGCCAAGGTGACCAGGGACCGGATCATGGA
>CACXGR010000286.1 GCA_902767235.1 uncultured Lachnospiraceae bacterium
CAGACGGGCCGTTATGCTCTCCTCCCGCCGGTGGTCCCTGTTCATTTCCTCTGTTGTCAGGTCAAAATATTTCTGTGTACCGCTCTCGTCCGAGCAGATCTCCCAGGTGGGATCGGCTTCGTGCCATGCGCCTTCCCAGAACGCCGTATTCCAGGTATGCGCCTCGCCGAAACTGCTGCCCGGTACCACGAGACACGGGATCCCTTTTCTGTTCAATAAGTATTTAAAAGCCAGTGCGAATCCGTCGCAGACTGCTCTTTTTTCACAGATTGCGCCGTAGGCGCTGTGCTGCGCCGCAAAAGACGGATCATAGAGGGCGTCTTCCTCATATTCCGCATCCTCTGTCAGGCGCCGGTAGATCTGCGCCGCTTTCTCCCGGTCGCTCTCTTCATCCGGAATGCCCGACAAAAGCTCCGATGCGGCACTTTCAAAGGCAGCCTTCATGCTTTCCAGCTCCTCTGGCGATCCCGCAAAGGGGATCACCGCGACGGCGTCCGCCATTTCCTCTTCTTTATTTCCCGCCGCATGATAGTCGTAGCTCCCTGTGAGCCAGAACATTTCGGGATGGTCATAGAGAAAGCCCTGATAGACCGCGTCGGTCTGCGAGATGGTAAAGCTCACCGCCAAGCCGGCCCCGCTCAGGATCGGAACCGCCTCCGCTCCGAATGGATCCTCCGCCGCCTTCCGAAAGGCGTCATAGACCGGTCTGAGTCCGCTGTCACAATTCTGATAGAACCATTCTTCCGGTTCTGAATACGCTTTGCGCTCCTGCCGCGCACATCCCTGTGTCAGAACGGCTGCGCACAAGGCCGCCGCCAGCATTACAGCTGTTCCCACCCGGTGCCGCTTCCGTTCATGCCCGCTCACCGTCACTTTTTCTTTCCTCTCTTTATGATCTTGCCGAACACGATCTCGGAGAGGAAAGTGTCTCGCAGTACTGCGATCGCAAGGCAGTAGACGGAAAAGCCGAGAAGGACTTCCAGTGCAAGGGCAATGAGATCCGGGGCGATAAAAGAGTCGACGGCCCGGATGACCGCCAGCATGATGATCCCGGCAGCCAGCTTCTTCCATCCTTCCGCAAATAAAGTATGCATTGTCAGGTATCCTTGGCAGAACCTGAAATAAAGGACGGTGATCACTGTCTCGGCGATCAGAGATGCTACAATCGCTCCATATCCCCAGAATCTGGGGATCAAGATGAGATTCAGCACCAGGTTGACCAGGGCACCTATTATGATGAATCTGGCGCTCAGCCTTCTGTTGCCGGAAGGCGTATAATACTGAGAGCCCAGACAGTTGCTGATCCCGATGATCACAACAATGGGACTCATCAGCGTCAGCATCGTGATGGCCCTGTCATATCCAGGTCCCAAAAAGATCGGGATGAACCTTGGCGCAACGCCGATCAGCCCGAAGCAGATCCCCAGCCCCATAAAGAGGATATAATTGATGGAGTCGCGTATTCTCCCTTTGATCTCGTCGTACTTCTCTTCCGCGAAGAGATAGGCGATCCTGGATCCCAGAACCATGTTCAGGGATGAGAATGTCAGCGCTTTCATCATATTGATGATCTGCATCGTGTAATGGTAATAGCCGTTCTCCGCCTTATTCTGTGTGATCACGTGGATCAGGGTGCGGTCCAGGACAGTGTAGACACTTGTCGCTATGGACGGGATAAAATAGATCAGCGTCTCATGGAAATGCCTTCGGAAAGTGAGCTTTTTGAAATCCACCTTTTCAATAAAGCGCGGCACATAGAGCCACATGGAAATGTTTCCGAGCATGGTCGACGCCGTCATGATGATGACATAGATCAGCAGGTCATCCTGTTCCCTGACAAATATGAACATCAGCGCCACGCCCGCCAGCTTGCAGATTGCATTCTTGGAGATCGTATATTTGAACTGCTCCATTCCGGCAAAAAACCAGGAAATGTCGAACATGGTGGACAGGATCCCCATGGTCAGCACCAGATAGTAGATCCTGTAGCGGGTAGTCAGGGCAATGAAGACGAACCAGACAACGATGCAGGCAGTCGATGTCATGACGGTCATCAGCTCGATCTCCCAGAAGAGAACGCTCCTTCTGGTGATATCATTCCTCACCCTTGCGATCTCCCTGGCGCCGTATGTGGCGGTACCCAGGGCGGCAAACATCGAAAAATAAGTCTGTATGGAGGTCGTGAAGTCGTATATTCCGCTCTGATCCGGTCCCAGGACTCTCGCGATATAGGGGGCCGTGATCAGGGGCAGAATGATCAGCAGGAGCTGATATACTGTGCTGATCGCAATATTCTTTTTAAGACTGGGTTCCGTATTCAATTTGTTTCCTCGTTCCTCTGCGACCGGTTCCGGTCTTACGGGTTTTCTTCTTATGTCTGTTCCATTTGATCAGATCGATCG
>CACXGR010000287.1 GCA_902767235.1 uncultured Lachnospiraceae bacterium
GCAAAGGTGATCAGTGTAGGCCGCAGCGAATCTCCCATCCCCCGCAGCGTCGCAAAAAACACGCCGCTCGGAATATACAGAATGTAGAACGGCAGCAGATACCGCATCATGGAGACGCCGATCTCTATGACGCCGGCGTCTGTGGTGAAGAGTCCCAGCCAGATCGGACAGCCCGCATACATGATCACGATCGTCAGCCCCATAAATATATACATCAGCACGGCGCCCTGCCTTGCGGCCCTGAACACCCGGTCCATCCTGCCGGCGCCGTAGTTCTGGCCGACAAAGGTCGTGATGGAGACCGCAAATGCCTGTTCCAGCATCCAGTAGAAGGACTCAATGCGGACAAAGCCGGCATAGGCCGCCACCGTATCCGTGCCGAAGGTATTTACAGCCGAGGTCAGCACAACGCAGGAAAAGGTATACATCAGTGTCTCAAAGCCCAGCGGGATCCCCAGCCGCAGCATTTTGAAGATCATCTCCCGCTGCATGCGAAGACATCTGAGGTCAAGCGGAGGCATCAGGTCCGACGGGTGCCCCGGCTCAGGCGGGTGCTCCGGCGCTTGCAGCTCGCACGGTTTTGGCCCTCGGCCGCGGATCAGTGTCCCCATGACCAGGATCGCACTGAACGTCTGGCTCAGGATCGTCGCAAAAGCCGCTCCTCCAATGCCGAGCCTTAAAACCGCCACGAACAGAATATCCAGCACAATGTTCATCGCGCTGCAGATGAGCAGGAAGTGAAGCGGCCTCCTGGAGTCACCCACCGCGCGCAGCGCGCTCGCCCCCATATTGTAGAGCGCATGAGGGATGAGACCGCAGAACACGATCCGAAGGTAGAGCGTGGATTCCCTGAGTGTGTCCGCAGGCGCGCCCGCCAGCCTCAGTGCCGGTCCCGAGACGGCCAGTCCGGCTGTCATGAACAGCGATCCCAGTACGATCGCCAGCGCAGCCGCATTGTGGAGCCCGTCGTCCAGAAGTTTTCTGTTGCGGGCGCCGTAAGCCTGGGAAAGGATCACGCCCGCGCCTCCCGCCACACCGATCATGAATTCCGTCACCATGGCGTAGATCTGGCCGGCAGATCCTCCCACGGCGGTCAGCGCTGTTTTGCCGACAAAGCGGCCGACGATGATCGTGTCCGCCGTATTATACAGAAGCTGCAGACAGGACGCCGCCAGCAGCGGTCCAAAATATCGAAGCATCTGTTTCCAGATCACTCCCTCCGTGATCGGATTGTACGCTTGGTTGTCAGACAAATTCTATCCTCCGGTCTCTATCCGGCCCTGCCGGTTCAGAATCCCAGCATATCATTGACCAGGATCACATGGATCCTGTCCGCGTGCTTGGAATACCTGGTGATCAGGAACTGGCAGCAGATGGTGTCGGGCGATTTGCAGTTCATGCAGGAACCTGTCTTGGCACAGGGCGTGTTGAGCCCGAAGCGCTGCGCGTTAATGGGGGCTGCCACATTTCTGGCCCTCTTCATTGCGCCGTCCACGTCGTCGCAGATCTTGTTCATGCCGGCGATCACGATGACTTTGCGGGGGCCCTGCGCCAGCGCAGAAACTCTGTTGGCATTTCCGTCGATGTTGACAAGGATGCCGTCCTCGGTCATCGCATTGGCGCTCATCAGATAGAAGTCGGCGTCATAGGCCGCGAGCATCGCCGCGCGCTTATCTTCTGCCTCGTCTCTGTCGATGAAGTTGTAATTGCCCTTTTTGAGGGCTTCCACCAGGCCGATCTCATGCACGCTCATGCCGCCGCCCATCGTCACACTGCTGCCCTCGGGGATCAGACAGAGCGCCTGCTGCAGCGCCGCCTCCTTATCCGCCGCGTAGTAGCCCGTCATATTGCGGGATGCCAGTCCTTTGATCACTTTCTGTGCCAGAAGCTCATTTCTCTTTGTTATGTTTGTATTCATTCTCCATCCTCCTACTCATATGAACAAAATACATTGCCGCCTCTTAGTATCGTCTGCATCAGGCTCACTGCTCCCTGCGCAGGATCACATTCAGCCATTTCTCGTCCTCCCGTCCGGGGCGGACATCCCCGGAGATCCACCGCTTACAGATGCACAGCGGCGTTTTCCCGCCGGCCGCCTCCGCCAGAAGTTTCTCCAGTCGCTCTTCATTCAGGTCCGTAAAGTATCGCCCGCTTCTCACGCCCTCAAAAGTCCCGTATTTGAAAGAGACATAGATGACACCGCCTTTTTTCACTGCTTTCTCCATACGGGCCAGAATATCGGGCAATTTCTTAAACGGCACATGCAGTATGGACGAGCAGGCAAAGATCCCGTCGTAGCGTTCCTCTTCCTTCAGCTCTTCAAACAGCATCTGTTTTACCGGAATGCCGGCTGTCTGTGACGCGATCCGCACCATCTCGGCGGACCCGTCGCAGGCCTCCACGGCGTATCCTTTGGACAGAAAATACCGGCTGTCTCTCCCCGATCCGCAGCCGAAGTCAAGGATCAGGCTCCCGGGCGCCAGATAGCCCAGAAAGCGGTCCTGTACTTCCGTGAACCTGACGTTCATTGTATCCGCAGCAAATCTGTCCGAATTGCGGTCATAGTACTCCAGTGTCAAATCTGTTCCGGATTTCCCGGATATACGCCTGTCGCTCATTGCTCACCTTCCACTTGCTGTCCACAGGAACGCTCGCCTTCCCGCTCCAGAAATGCCATCACCTTGGGCGCCGCAATGATGAACCAGCTGGAAAACCGCTCCGGTGTCTCCCGCAGCTCCTTCTTGAGATCCTCGAAGGCGATCCAGCGGATCTGAGACGCTTCCTCCGGGTTCACCTGCACTTCTCCGTCATAGCTGCCCGCAAAGACGTGGTCGAATTCATACTCGATCAGATCCTCGCGAAACTGCGTGCGATAGATGAAGTCGAAGATCTCCTCCAGGCGGCAGTCGAAGCCCAGTTCCTCCCTCATGCGCCGGTGCACCGACTCCGTGAGTGTCTCCCCCTTTCGCTGGTGGGAACAGCAGGCGTTGCTCCAGAGCCCGCCGGAGTGGTACTTGTCCGGATTGCGCATCTGGATCAGCATCTCTCCGCCGCGCACGATAAATACGGAGAAAGCCCTGTGCAAAAGCCCCCTGCGATGGACCTCCTCCTTCGTTTTATATCCTGTGATATTGTCATCAAGGTCTACCAATACGATCAAGTTTTCCATAAGCACCTGTTCCGATCGTTTTTTTGTACACCTTATCATACCACACCCCCTCATTCATGCTATAATTATTTGTTGCATAGATCGCCAAAACATTACTATCAGGAGACAACACTTTTTATGAAGATCACAGATACCTTACGCGGAAAACGCGTCCTCCTCTGGGGCTACGGCCTGGAGGGCAAATCCACCGAGAAGTTCATCCGCAAGTACTGCAAAGACTGCCAAGTCTCTGTATTTCAGGGCAGGCGCGAGGACATCGATGAGGACGCCTATGACTATATCATCAAGAGCCCCGGCATCGTCGCCTGGGACCTGAGCAGCAAGTTCACATCCATGACGGAGCTTTTCCTGAGCGAGTTCTCCGGGCAGGTGATCGGCGTCACCGGCACCAAGGGAAAGAGCACCACATCGTCCCTGATGTACACGGTCCTCTCCCGCTGCACAGACCGTCCGACGCTCCTTATGGGCAATATCGGCCTGCCGGCCCTCGACTACTACGGCGAGATCACGGACGACACCATCATTGTCTTCGAGATGTCCTGCCACCAGCTCGCCCACACCAAAATATCACCCCATATTGCCCTCTTCCTGAACCTGTACGAGGAGCACCTCGATTACTACAAGACCATGGACAAGTATTTTCATGCCAAGGCCAACATTACCCTTCATCAGAAGCCGGAAGACTACCTCTTTGTCGGGAACAATGTGCCGCCGCTGGAGACAGCGGCTAAGGTGACCGTCATCTCCTATGACGATCCCATGCACTTCGACATGAATCTGAAGGGCGACCACAACCAGTTCAACGCGCGGTTCGTCTACGCCGTCAGCACCGGGCTCTTCGGCTGCGATCCGGACAAAGTCCGTGAAGCCCTGAAGGAATTCACGGGCCTTAGGCACCGCATGCAGTTTGCCGGCAATGTGAACGGCGTCGACTACTACGACGACTCCATCTCCACGATCCCGGAGGCGGCCATCGCGGCCATCCGCAGCATCGAAAACGCCGGCACGATCCTGCTGGGCGGCATGGACAGAAACATTGATTATGATATTTTGATCGATTTTATCCGCGAGCACGGCCAGTACAGTTACATTCTCATGTACAAGTCCGGCGATCGGATCTATCGCGAACTCGGCGATCTGCCTTACTGCTATTACCGCGAAGACCTGCAGGGCGCCGTAGAGCTCGCCAAAGAGATCACCCCTGCCGGCAAAGCCTGCATCCTCTCCCCGGCTGCGGCTTCCTACGGCTACTTCAAGAACTTTGAGGAGCGCGGAGACGTGTTCCAGAAACTGATCCAAGAATAGGCAGCTGCAACGCTGTCTCCCCGGACAGAAAGGATCCCTCATGAAAGATTCCACGACGCTTGCCTTTACCGGCGACATCGGTTTTGACCACTATATGCAGAACAAATGGGAGGACGAGGATCTCATCGATCCCGCCCTTCTCGACATCCTGACCTCTTCCGACCACGTCATCGCCAACGTCGAGGGCCCTCTGGCCGGCGAGGACGCCGTCCGCGTCAAAGCGGCCGAGATGCGCCTCATGCACACGATCGATCCCCGGGCCGTCGTCGTTCTCCAAAGGATTCACGCCGACATCTGGAACCTGGCCAACAACCACATCATGGACGTGGGACCGGACGGACTTGCGATGACCCTGGAGGAGGCCCGCAGATGCGGCGCACAGACCATCGGCGCCCAGATGGACCTGGAGAGCGCCAAGCGCCCCGTCATTTTAGACGAAGCGGGCGGGATCGGCCTCTTCGGCGTCGGCTACCAGCGGGGATGCAAACCTGCCGGCCCCGATAAAGCCGGCTGCCTCAGCTGGAGCGCCATGGAGGACATTCATGAAGTCATCACCGGGATCAAAGAAAAATGCCGCTGGTGTGTCGTCGTCGCCCACGGAGGCGAGGAGTTCACGGCGATCCCCTCCCCCTACACCCGGGACCGCTACCTCAAGTATCTGGAGATGGGCGCGGACATCGTGGTCTCCCACCACCCCCACGTTCCGATGAATTATGAGCTCGTCGGTGACAAGGCCATCTTCTACTCCCTGGGCAATTTTATTTTTGACACCAACTACCAGCGCGCGCAGTTCAACACCGAAAAGGGAATCGTCCTGCAGCTGCACTTTACAAAGGACAGCTATTCCTTCACCGCCCACGGACTTAAGATCGACCGCAGCACTGAGCACATTCTGAAGGCGGAACTGCCGAAGATCTTCGTCGACATACCGGAGGACGAGTACAACAAGCTCCTCCCCCTCGCCTGCAAAATGTTCATCGCCGCCACCAAGCGCCAGCAGATCTTCCTCTATCCCGACAAATACAAGAACGCCACGGAGGCGGATTGGGAGGAGAACCTCATGAATCCCAAACGCAGCGGCCGCGTCGTCGGCGAAGGCCTCGACTTTCACATCATCTGCCCCATCGCGGCAGAGGCGGACAAAGGCGCCTGGAAAGAGAGCAGGCTGGAGGGCGTCAAAGAATTCATACTTGAGCAGATGTGAACGAAAAATTCCACCGGGAACTGTTTTTGCAGTCCCCGGTGGAATCTTTTGCATTCTGTATTCTCTCTCACAGAGCACAGGGCTCCGAACAGTTCTTTTACTGCTCTCCCGACATGACCAGCTTCGCGTTCGTATCCTTCACGACCCACTCCACAGCCTTCTCAGGGCTCTCAAACTCCCGCGTCTCGTGATAGCCGCAGAAGTGTCCGTCCTCCACTTTGTAGAGGCGCACGGTACTGCCGTTTAGCTCCGCAAACAGGCCGTCTTTCTTCCTGCCCGGATCCGCGTTCTCTTCCTGCTTCTGAATCTCCTTCGTGACGACTAAGCCGGTGATTACCGCTCCGACCACTATACCTGTCGCCAGAATCCCTAATCTCTTGATCATAGTATCACTCTCCTTTCAGCGGAACTGCCTGCATTCCCATAAAAATGCTCTTAAGCTGCTCTGTCGTAAGGCCTTTGCCCTCCTGTCCGGCATTGCACTCCACCACAAAATGAATGTTCTCCAGATCCGCATTTATAGAGGTGGAAGCTCATGAAGCAAGCTGAAACTCCACCACAAAATGAATGTTCTCCAGATCCGCATTCGCACAGTTGATCAGCGTGCCGTCGCCCCTGCAGGTGACGACGAGACCTTTGTAGTTCTCCTCCCACTCCTTGCTGTAATTGTTATAGTCGCCGCTGAGTTCAATGCCGCTCCGCTCCTTGGATATACGGATCGCGATCTCTTCATTGCCTTTCTGATAGACCGCCTCAAGCAAGTCCTCCATATATCTGTAAGTCACAAGATCGTACCCCTCAGGAAGCGAATTCTCCACAGGCGGCTCAAAATCAATACCTGTTGCTTTCTTCGCTTCTTCGAGGTCCATTGTCTCCGTCCAGGGATTGATCATGCCTACCATTTCCTCCGTGGTGCTCCCGGCGGACGGCTCGGCCGCGGGTTCTGCCTCTGTCTCGGTTTCCGTCTTGGCAGCCTGTTCGGAACTGCCTCCCGCGCCGGCTCCCCCGCAGGCCGCCAGAGCGAACATACAAAAAGCCAGAAAAACAGCGATCCATTTTCTATTATTATTAATACTCATCATAAATACCTCCGATGCTCTATTGAAATTATAAAGATTAAATTAATCTACGCAATATATGACGCATTTCCACATGGATTCTGACACAAAGCATCCGGCATCCCAGTGCTGTTCCCTGCGCCGTTGGGCATTTCTTTTTTAACTGATTAATTGTATAATCAACTAAACTATTGATTCAGAAGTCAAAATATTGAATATGAAAGAGTATTATTATGATCAAATTAATCGCAAGTGACATTGACGGAACCCTGGTCAAAGAGGGGTCCCATGAGATCAGCCCGGAATACTTTGAGGTCATCGAGGAGCTCAAGGATGTGGGCATCCGCTTCTGCGCCTGCAGCGGCAGGCAGTACGCCAGCATGCTGGATCTCTTCAGGCCGATTGCTGACGACATTTTCTTTATCTCCGGAAACGGCACCGTGGTCCGGACCACCGAAAGACTTCTTCACTGCTGGACGCTGGAGAAGGATATCATTATACCGATCATCGAAGCGATCCGCGGGATCGACGGCGCCGATCTTGTCATGGAGACGCCCGGCGTATGCTATACGGAAGCCGGAGAAGACAGTCGGCTCTTTCACCTGATGCGCGACAACTATCACTATGACATTCAAAATGTGGAGGATGTCACCAAGCTTCCTCTGGACAATATCACCAAGTTCGCGATCTATCACCCGACTGCCATTGAAGCCGCCACGCAGGGGATTCGCAATGATCCCCGCTTTTCCCACCTGTCCATGGTGATCTCCGGCGCCTGGTGGCTGGACATCACCCCCAGAGAGGCAGGAAAAGGCGAAGCCTACGCGCTGCTGCAGGAGTATCTGGGTGTCAAAAAAGAGGAGACGGTATATTTTGGCGACAATCTCAATGACCTGTCCGCCTTCGGCGAGACCGGCATTGCGGCCACCGTCGCCAATGCACGGCCTGAACTCAAGCAGGCTGCCGA
>CACXGR010000288.1 GCA_902767235.1 uncultured Lachnospiraceae bacterium
AATTTCAATTTCTGGGATGAGACAACGCATCCCATGAAAAAGCTCAACGACGGCGGCATCTGGACCCTGTTCATTCCGGATCTGGGCGCCGGCGAGCTCTACAAGTACTGCATCACGACGGCGGACGGGACCAAGGTCTACAAGGCGGATCCCTTCGCCAATTCCGCGGAGCTCCGTCCCGGCACAGCCTCCAAAACCGCGGATATCACCGGCTTCCGCTGGACCGACGGGCGCTGGATGAACAAGCGGGGCAAAAAGAACCCCAACCAGCAGCCTCTGGCCATCTACGAGTGCCACATCGGCTCCTGGATGAAGCATCCCGACGGAGGGGACGGCTTCTACACCTACCGCGAGTTCGCGGACCGCATCGTGGACTACCTCAAGGAGCTCCGCTATACCCATATCGAGCTGATCGGCATCTCCGAGCACCCCTTCGACGGGTCCTGGGGCTATCAGGTCACCGGCTACTATGCGCCGACTTCCCGCTACGGAACGCCCAATGACTTCATGTACATGATCAACAAGCTCCACAATGCCGGCATCGGCATCATCCTGGACTGGGTTCCCGCCCATTTCTGCCCGGATGCCCACGGCCTTGCGAAGTTTGACGGCACCTGCATCTTTGAGGATCCCGATCCCCGCCGCGGCGAGCACCCCGACTGGGGCACCCGCATTTTCAACCTGGCCAAGCACGAGGTCAGCAATTTCCTGATCGCCAATGTCTTCTACTGGATCCGCGAGTTCCACATCGACGGCATCCGGGTCGATGCGGTCGCTTCCATGCTCTACCTGGACTACGGCAAGAAGGACGGCCAGTGGCTGCCCAACAAATACGGCGGAAACGAGAACCTCGACGCGATCGAGTTCTTCAAGCATCTCAACTCCGTCGTTCACGGCGCCCACCCCGGCTTCCTGACGATCGCCGAGGAGTCCACCGCCTGGCCCAAGATCACGGCCAGGCCCGAGGATGACGGACTCGGCTTCGACTTCAAGTGGAACATGGGCTGGATGCATGACTTCTGCGAATACATGAAGCTGGATCCGGTCATGCGCAAGGGCGACCACAACGGGATGACCTTCGCCATGAGCTACAACAGCGCGGAGAACTATATCCTGCCGCTGTCCCACGACGAGGTGGTCCACCTCAAGTGCTCCATGGTGGAGAAAATGCCCGGCTACCGCGTGGACAAGTACTCCAACCTCCGCCTCGGCTACACCTTCATGTTCGGTCACTGCGGCAAAAAGCTCCTCTTCATGGGCCAGGAATTCGGCCAGGAGCGCGAGTGGAGCGAGGCGCGTGAGCTCGACTGGTTCCTGCTCTCCGATGATCAGAACAAGGGCATGAAGTGGTATGTGACAAAGCTCCTGGAGCTCTACAGAAGCCACAAGTGCCTCTACGAGATCGACAATGACTGGGGCGGCTTCGAGTGGATCAACGCCAACGACGCGGACCGCAGCATCTACAGCTTCCTGCGCAAGGCGCCCTCCAGCCGCAAGGGCCTTGTTTTTGTCCTCAATATGACGCCCGTGAAATACGAGGGCTACAGGGTCGGCGTTCCGGTCAAGGGCCGCTACAAGCTCCTGCTCAACAGCACCGAGAAGCAGTTCGGCGGCTTCGGCGACACGCCTGTGCCCGAGGTCATCCGGGCACAGAAGGGCCTGTGTGACTACCGCGATTTCTATCTGGAATTTGACCTGCCCGCATACGGCGGCCTGGTATTTGAGTTTACATATTGATCGTCCCGAAGGGGGTAAACGTGGTATTACATGAATCTGCAGAAGACTATCTCGAGACCATCCTGATCCTGTACGAGAGAAACGGACAGGTGCGCTCGATCGATATCGTCAATGAGATGAACTTCTCCAAACCCAGCATCAGCATCGCGATGAAAAAGCTCCGCGAGAACGGCTTTATACGCATGGATGTCAACGGACTGATCACGCTGACGCCCGAGGGCCGGGAGATCGCCGAGCGCATCTACTCGCGCCACAAGCTGCTGACCAGGGTCCTGGAGGCCATCGGTGTCGATCCCCGAAAGGCCGAGGACGAGGCCTGCAAGATCGAGCACGACATCGATGACGATACCTATGAGAAGATCGGCGCCTTTTTTGAAAAATATACAAAGGAAAAACAGGACGCCTGACAGCGGCAGGCAGAGCCCTGTCGTTCCGGCCGGCCGCTGAATCGAACCCTGCCTCCCTGCCTCCCTGACGGGCGGCAGGGGGAATAATATGTTCATAAAAGAACAGATACAAAGAATCATCATTAAATGATCAGAAGACACAGACGGAAAGTCTGCAAGAACAGAAGGAGTTTATAAATGGTCAGAATTACCATGAAAGACGGCGGGGTCATTGACCTTGAACTCGATGCCAAGGCGGCCCCGATCACGGTGGAAAACTTTC
>CACXGR010000289.1 GCA_902767235.1 uncultured Lachnospiraceae bacterium
ATCCTGGCGCTGTGTCTTTTCTTTATCATAGACCCGGAAGGATCTACGAACGCACTGAGTGTGATCAGAGGATTTCTGGGCAATGAGATGGGCACTTACTACCTGGCCGTCGGACTGGGCGTCCTGATCGTGTCGCTGTGGGTGAGCTTTTCGCCCATCGGACAGATCACATTGGGCGATCCCGGCGAGAAACCGCAGTACAAGTTCTTTACATGGGGAGCCATGGTCTTTACCTGCGGCCTGGCGGCGGACATCCTCTTTTATTCCTTCTGCGAGTGGATCTCCTACGCGCAGGAGCCGCATATCAGGGAGCTGGGATCTGTCCAGGACTGGGCGAGCACCTATCCGCTCTTTCACTGGGGGTTTATCCCCTGGAGCTTTTACGCCATGCTGGCAGCCTGTTTCGGGTTCATGCTGCATGTCAGAAAGCGAAGCAAGCAGAAGTACTCGGAGGCCTGCCGGCCGATCCTGGGGGACAGGACGGACAGGTGGCAGGGAAAGGTGATCGATGTTCTGGCGGTGATCGCGCTGATCGCCGGCACGGCGACGACTTTCTCGGTGGCGACGCCGCTCCTCTCCCTGGCGCTGACGACGCTGTTCGGGATCCCGGGATCCAAGTTTATGACCATCGCTATTTTGGCGGTGATCTGTCTGGTGTACACGATCGCCGTCATGAAGGGGATCCGGGGCGTGTCATGGCTGGCCAATGCATGCATGGCGCTGTTCGGCGCGCTTTTGTTCTATGTGCTCTTCTTCGGCGGGCAGCCGGTATACATCATTGAGACGGGATTTGCGGCGCTGGGCAATATGATGCAGAACTTCATATATATGAGCACCTGGACGGACGCACTGCGGACCACGAACTTCCCCCAGAACTGGACGATCTTTTTCTGGGCCTACTGGATGGTCTGGGCGGTGGCCTCGCCCTTCTTTATGGGCAGCATCAGCCGCGGCCGCACTGTAAAGCAGGTGATCCTGGGCACTTATATATTCGGCGTGGCGTCCACATTGATCTCCTTTATCATTCTGGGCAATTATGGGCTGGGCCTGCAGATGCACGAGACTCTGGACGTGCTGGGATTTTTTGAGCAGAGCGGGGACCTGTACGCAACAGTCATAGAGGTGATCCGGACACTCCCGCTGTACCGGGTCGTGCTGATCGTCCTGGTGCTCTCGATGATCGCGTTCTATGCGACTTCCTTTGACAGTATCACCCTGGTGGCTTCGCAGTACAGCTACAAAGAGCTCGCGGAAGGGCAGGAGGCCGGAAAGAGAATGAAGCTCTTTTGGGCGATCCTTCTGATCATGCTGCCCATTGCCCTGATCTTCAGTGAGGGCTCGATGAACAATCTGCAGACGGTCTCGATCATCGCGGCATTTCCCATCGGCATTGTGATCATGCTGATCATCGCGAGCTTCATCAAAGACGCCAACGCGTATCTGGAGAAAACGGGGGAGGATCGCTCCGCATGAAAGAAGAAAAGATCATTCACCCGATCCCGCCGCTCTATCGGAAGGATTCCCGTGTCCTGATACTGGGGAGTTTTCCGTCCGTGAAATCCCGGGCGTCGGCATTCTTTTACGGACATCCGCAGAACCGCTTTTGGAAGGTGATGGCGGCAGTGTTCGAGGATGAGATGCCGGCGGATGTGCCCGAGCGAAGAGCTTTTCTGATCCGTCATCGGATCGCCGCATGGGACGTGATCCACTCCTGTACGATCCGGGGATCCTCCGACGCCAGCATCAAAGACGCGGTCCCCAATGATCTCTCCGTGATCCTGGACAGTGCACCGATCCGGCAGATCTATGTGAACGGGAAGACCGCAGAGAAGATGTACCGCAAGTACATTGAGCCCGTGACAGGCAGAAAAGCGGTGTGCCTGCCCTCCACCAGTCCCGCCAACGCGGCCTGGTCGCTGGACAGGCTCGTGGAAGCCTGGAAAGTGGTGGGAGAAGCGTGCAAATAATCCTGCCTGCATACCGGATATTTGTTAAAATAGAGTGGTAAGAGCAAACAGATATCCAGAAAGGGGTAATCGATATGCAGTATTTAGAAAACGACCGGATCAAAATTGCAGTGGCTGACCACGGCGCGGAGCTGTGCAGCATTTACGATAAGAAACGCGGCCATGAAGTGGTCTGGCAGGCGGATCCCAAGTACTGGAACCGGCACGCACCGGTTCTTTTCCCGTTTGTCGGCAAAGTCTGCGGTGGTCAGTACCGCTACAAAGGGGTGAGCTACCCCATGGGGCAGCACGGCTTCGCGAGGGACATGGACTTTACTTTGGTGAGTACGACCGAGGATTCCGTCACCTATGTCCTGAGATCCAATGAGGAGACCCTGGCAAAATATCCCTTCGAATTCGAGCTCGAGATCACCCACCGCATTGAGGACAATAAGGTCTTCGTAGAATGGAAAGTGACCAATCCCTCGGAAAAGGAGCCGCTCTACTTCTCCATCGGCGCGCACCCGGCCTTCAATGTGCCGGTCCTGCCCGGAACGAAGAAGGATGACTATTTTGTCGTATTTGAAGGCCATGAGGAACTGGAATACGTCTTCCTGGATCCCGTCGCGGAGGCGGCGGATGCACAGCACCCTCACAAGCTTGTGCTGGAAAAGGGTGTCATGCCCGTGACAATGGATCTCTTCGACAATGACGCATACATCTTTGACCACGGACAGGTGGAGAGAGTGGCGATCTATTATCCCGACATGACGCCTTATGTCACCATCGACTGCAAGGGCTTCCCTTCCGTCGGCGTGTGGTCCAAGCCCAAGTCGGATGCGCCTTACATCTGCCTGGAGCCCTGGATCGGACGCGTGGACAATATGGGCTTCACAGGCGAGCTGCCCGAGAAGTTCGAGGAGCAGTGTGCGGCGCCAGGCAAGAGCTTCGAGGCGGTCTACTCGATCACGGTGGACTGAGTAAGGCAGGCGTCTTCGGGGAGGCGTCCCCGGCATTCTATGATCCGGCCGGATCGGAACAAAGAGAGGGAAAAGTATGCTATCCATTAATATGAGCGACGTCATGAACGTCATAAATTCGATCAAGACCTATCTGATCGCGATCGGCGCCATCATTTTGGCGGCGGTCCTGATCCAGATCGCGGTCATGAAGGTGTCAAAGCCGGCTAAGCGTCTCATCAGAGGGACTGCTTTTGTGGCGGCGGTCGCAGGGATCTGTGTCTGCGTGAACATGATCTGCACCGGTCCTATGAGCACCATGCTCGACCTGATCAGCGGAAGCGGAACGATCAGCGAGGAGACCTCTAAAGAAGCCTCCGACCTGGCCGTTGCCATTGCCGAGGAGGGCACCATGCTCCTTGAGAACGAGGGTGTGCTTCCTCTGGCAGAGGGAACGAAGCTCAATGTTTTCGGATGGGCTTCCACCAATCCCATGCTGGGCGGCGGCGGATCCGGCGCCCTGAACGAAGCCTACTCATCCGTGAGCCTTCTGCAGAGTCTGAACGACGCCGGCATCGAGACCAACACGGAACTCAGCGATTTCTACACCGCCTACAAACCGGACCGTCCGGTCTGCGGCATGTGGGCGCAGGACTGGACACTGCCGGAGCCCAATGTCAGCAAGTATACGGACAGCATGATGTCGAACGCGAAGGCGTTCTCCGACACGGCCATGATCGTGATCTCCCGTCCCGGCGGAGAGGGCGCAGATCTTCCGAACGATGTCCAGGCGATCATCGACGGCACCTATCAGGACGGAACGACCTACAGAGCGGCCACATATGACGACACCCTCAACGAGGGCAATGACTGGAACGCAGGCGATCACTATCTGATGCTTGACAACCGCGAGAAAGAAATGATCGCCATGGTATGCCAAAACTTCGAGAAGGTCATTGTTGTCTACAACGGCTCCAACGCGTTCGAGTTCGGATTTGTCCGGGAATACCCTCAGATCAAGGGCCTCATCTGGGCGGCGCCCGGCGGACACATCGGTATGACCGCACTGGGTGAAGTCGTCTCCGGCAAAGTCAATCCTTCAGCGAAGACGGTCGACACACTGGTCTATGACCTAAAGGAAACTCCCTGGTGGAACAACTTTGGCGACTTCAATTACACCAATATGGACGAGTTCAAGTACACTTCCGTCGGCTTTACCGGACAGGAGTCCACGTCGGTCCCCTCCTTTGTCAATTATGTGGAAGGCATCTATGTCGGATACCGCTTCTATGAGACGGCGGCGGCAGAGGGCCTCATTAAATACGAGGACGTCGTTCAGTATCCTTTCGGCTACGGCCTGTCCTACACGACCTTCACACAGAAGATGAGCGACATCAAGGACAACGGTGAAACCATCTCCTTCACGGTGGACGTGACCAATACCGGAAGCGTTGCCGGCAAGGACGTCGTCGAGGTCTACGCTGACCCGCCTTACACAAACGGCGGCATCGAGAAAGCTTCCGCGAACCTCGTTCAGTTCGAGAAGACCGGCATGATCGAGCCCGGCGCTTCCGAGACCGTGAATATCGTGATCAACAAGGAAGAGCTGATGTCCTATGACAGCAAAGAAACGAAAGGCTATGTCCTTGAAGCGGGGGACTATGAGATCTCCGTTAATTCCGATTCTCACACCAAGCTCGATTCCAAAACATTCAGCGTCGCCGAGACTGCCGCTTACAGCGGCGGGAACAAGCGCAGCAGTGATCTGATCACAGCTACGAACCAATTTGACTACGCGGCAGGCAATGTGACATACCTGTCCCGCGCGGACAAATTTGCCAACTACGCGGAAGCGACAGCAGCGCCTTCCAGCTTTGAGATGGCGGCGGACGCAAAGGCAGGCTTCTACAATATCAGCAACTATCTGACCGCGGAAGCGACGGCAGCGGACGAAGACCCGGATGCAGCAGCGGTCACGACCGGCGCCGCCGGCAGCCTTAAGCTCGCCGACATGCGCGGGCTCGCCAAGGACGATCCCAAGTGGGATCAGCTGATGGATGAGATGACACTGGATGACATGAACGCGCTTATCTCCCTGGGCGGCTACCAGACCAATTCCGTTGACAACATCGGCAAGGTGCGCACCAACGACTGCGACGGTCCCGCTTCCATCAACAACAACTTCACCGGCGTCGGCTCCATCGGTTTCCCTGTCGGCGTCACGATCGCAGCCACCTGGAATAAGGACCTGGCATATCAGTTCGGTGAGAGCATCGGCAAGATGGCCAATGAGATGGACGTCTCCGGATGGTACGCACCGGCGATGAACAACCACAGAACGGCTTTCGCCGGCCGCAACTTCGAGTATTACTCCGAGGACCCGGTCCTCTCCGGTCACATTGCAGCAAATGCCGTCAAGGGATCCCAGGACTACGGTGTATACGCGTACATGAAGCACTTTGCTCTCAACGACCAGGAGGGCAACCGCTGTGACATGCTCTGCACATGGTGCAATGAGCAGGCGATCCGCGAGATCTACCTGAAGCCTTTCGAGAAGTGCGTCAAGGACGCTGACTGCCTCGCAGTCATGTCTTCCTTCAATTACATCGGCAACCGCTGGGCAGGCGGAAGCGCTTCTCTGTGCAAAACAGTCCTCCGCGGCGAGTGGGGCTTCAGAGGATTTGTCGAGACGGACTATTTTGGCGTATACGGATACATGAGCAGTGACCAGGCGATCCGAAACGGCACCGACCTGATGCTGGTCAACTATCCCACAGAGACCAATGATGTCAGATTCCGGGATACCAAGGGCGCACAGCAGGCCATGCGCACGGCGGCGGAGAACATTCTCTATGTCGTGGCCAACAGCCGCCAGTATGATCCCGCCAATCTCAGCACCGGCATCGCGAAGTGGAAGATCATCATGTATGCGGCAGACGTGGTCATGGCACTGATCTGCCTGGCGCTGCTCGGGAAGTTCTTCGGCAACTTCAGGAAGAGGCGTAGAGGAGAGATGAAGTGAGCAGTGTGCTCTGAAAAGTGAATATGGTCTGAAAGAGAGACTGCCGCCCTGAGGAGTTGATTCTCAGGGCGGCATGATCATTTTC
>CACXGR010000290.1 GCA_902767235.1 uncultured Lachnospiraceae bacterium
ACGCCGTCGATCTCAAACTCGAATGCGCCGCTGGCCACATAGGTGATCTGTGTGTGGGGATGATGATGCAGGGATCCCACTGCCCCCTTCTCAAAGGTATTTTCCACTACCATGAGATCATCCGAATAGGCGAGCACGCGTCTGGTCACGCCGCCTCCCATATCCTGCGGCGCCACGTCTTTGTAATATACCCATCTGTCGTTTTTCATTGTCTTCCTCCTTATTTCATCACGAATGGCAAAATCCTGCTGCGAGGGACCGTTTCAGCTGCCGCCGTGTCACTCTTTTGCCGCTTCCCTGGTAAACTCGAAGGTCACCGGCTCCTCCGACTCGCTCTCCGCGGGATCGGTCAGATAGAGCGTGTCGCCTTCCACGGTGTACTCGTAGATCTGTTCAGAAGTCTCGGCGTTCAATATTTTGCCTTCTCTGCTGTACCAGATGACCGGGATCTCATCCTGCATGCTGATCACGCCGGTGTGGTCCTCGTTCAGCTGAACGTAGTATTCCGCGCTCACTTCGTTGCCGTCGATCTCATCCGTGACGGTCGCCGTGTACTTACCGGGGACAAACGCGCTGTAAGTCTGCGGCTGCTGGTCCTCGAGCTCAAAGGAATCCACGATCGCCGCGAGTGCGTCGGACACGCCGATCCCGGTCGCATCGTCTGCCTGTGCGGTCGTGGTGATCTGCAGCAGCAGGGTTCCGCCGTTGCGCTCCACCGCGATGAAATCCTCAGTGGCGCCGGGCACTGCCTGGGAAGCCATGCTGGTCCGGATCGACCACACATCCGTCCTTCCGGCAAAATAGCCCTCGCTCCGCGTATGCTCTGGCATCTCGTCTGCATTCTCCATGACCTCGTAGAGAACTTCATCGGGCATCTTGTCCTGATAATATGAAACTCGGATCCGGTTGGTTCCGTCTGCTTCCCCTTTGTAGGTGAAATTTGTCCCGTCATCTTCGGTCACTTCGAACAGGCTGCTGTCATAGGAAACGCTCCATCCCTGGGGGCTCTCATATTTGGCGACGGCGGACTGGGCGGCGCACCCGGTAACCATCATAACTGCCGTCAATCCGATCGCTGCGATCCATTTGCTTTTCATATGTAAAAACCTCCTTTTCTATTTTTAATCAAACTATAATCAATCTACCTCAAAGGTCGAGTGTGAGCTTCATCCACCGGCCGCGGTAGAGCCGGATCAGGAAGATCGTCCCGCGGAAGCACAGTTCCGCCGCCATTGCTGTCCAGTATCCATGCAGGCCCATGCGGGGCACCAGGAACAGCGCCGCGGTGATGCGCACGCACCACATGCTGACCAGGTTCATCACGCTCGGCCGCAGCGTATCCCCCGCCCCGCGGAATACGCCCGCGCAGCAGATGGAAGCGCCGTACAGGGGCTCCGCGACCAGCTCGATCCGCAGCACTTCCGTGCCCAGGGCCGCGACCTCGGCGCTGCTGGTCAGCATCGAGAAGACAAAGGGCGCGCAGAAGTACATGACGCCGCCGGTCAGCCCCATCAGGAGCATTCCGAGGTAGACCGACACCCGCGAGAAGCTTTTGGTCAGGTCATGTCTCCCCGCTCCGATCGTCTGCCCGATGATCGCTGTCGCCGCCGCGCCGATCCCGTATCCCGGCATATAGCACAGGCTCTCCGCCGTGATGGCCAGAGAGTTGGCCGCCACTGCCACTGTGCCCAGGCCGGCCACTATTTTGGTGCCTGCCACGTAGGCGCTGCACATAAAGATCTGGTCAAAAGACAGCGGGACCCCGATTTTGGCGGCGGTGACTATGTTTTGACGCTTCCACTTCCAGCTCCCCTTGTTTCGGAGCGAGATCCGCTTGTTTCTCGTCGCCAAAAGATACAGAGACGTGAGCGAGATCATGACCTCCGAGAGTGTCGTCGCGAGCGCCGCGCCGACAACCCGCAGGCCGGCTCCCGGGATCCATATGCCGTGCACGGTCCGGGCAGGGAAGATCATCAGCATGTTCAGGATGACGTTGAGCAGGCAGACCAGGGCGGACAGGGCGCTCGGCGTCTTCATATCGCCCGTGCTCTGCATCATGCCGTTGCACATCTGGCGAAGAAGCACAAAGGGCACCGTGAGACAGTAGATTCGAAAATAGGACGTGGAGTCCTGCAGGATCTCCGGTTCGCCGCCCATCCATATCGGGACATGCCTGCTGATCATCATGCAGGCGGCGCTGATCACAATGCCCAGCATAACGCACGTCTTCAGGCCCTGTCTGAGGACGTCTTCCGCTTCGCGGTCGCGGCCGGCGCCGATCAGCTGGGCGACCTGCACATAAAAGCCGGCCGAAATGCCGATGCAGCTTCCGCCGATCAGCCAGGTGGTGGACGAGACCAGGCCGATGGAGGCCGTCGCTTCCGCGCCCATGCTGCCCACCATGCCGGCGTCGATGTACTGCATCGCAATGGATGTCAGCTGCGCCAGGATCGCCGGAAGGCTTATGCCAAGAACAAGGCGGATCTTCTCCGCCCTGCTCACCTCTTTCTTATTAAGTATTACTTCGATGCTGTTGTCCTTCATTCTTCATCCGGCTTCTGTCCGTCGTGTGCTTTCCAGGCGCACTCCGTGATCTTCATATCCGTAAATACCGCCGTGAAGCTTGAGTCCTCAGGGCTGCAGGCATAGATGCCGAAGCGGATCTTTCCCGCGCCCTCCCACATGTGGCAGACGCGCATCTGCGTAAAATGCTCACCGTCCTGCGAGCACTCGATGCAGTAGTCATCCTCCCTGCGGCTGAAGCGGTACCACATGACCTTTACGTCCGCTGGGATCGCCGTCGTCGCCCAGTCCGAGTATCCGTGGTTGGTCACCACCGACCCCAAATGCTGGAATGCCTCATTTTCATACTCCACGGAGCCCTTCAGCCAGTTCTCCGAGTCCAGATACATGACGATCCCGCACTGGTCGAAGCGATGATGGCTTCCGGAAAAATCCGTCTTTACTATAAAAGAAAAGAACTTTTCCTCTGTCTCCATCTGCAGCACCGGCGCGTTGTCATTGCGGAAGTGATAATAGGTCCTCTGCCACAGGTCGGTCCCGGGCGATGTCGTGATCTCGATCTTGTCTTCCCCGATCTTGTAACTGCCGGGCTCTCTTGTCCATTTCATTTTTGCTGCCAGCTGCATGATAGCCTCCTCCCATACCTGCCTGATCATTATGATCTGTTCTTTGTTTATTATATACCTCTTTACAATCGTGGCAAACAGTGCTATATTTTGACTACGACAGACATACTACGACAGTCGTTGCAACGCCTAGCGATACATCGTCACACGTTGTACTGACAGGCACAGTATTGGCGGCCAACACCACGGGAATGGATCCTTGGAGGCCTGCGATCGCCCGCCCGTCTGTCAAAATATCAAACCCCCCAAGGCTGAGAAAGGAGGACAGGTACTTGAATACGATCAGCAGCGACGTCATTCGCGGTTACAATGACACGATCATACTTTACCTGCTTCTTGACAGGCCTTCCTACGGCTATGAGATCTCCCGGATGATCCGCACGCTCTCGGACGAGAAGTACGTGATCAAGGAGACGACGCTCTATTCGGCTTTTACGCGCATGGAGAAGAACGGTTACATCACGTCCTTCAGCCGCAGCGCCGAGAACGGAAAGCGCCGCACCTACTACTCCATAACCGACACAGGAAGAGCATATTACAAAGAGAAATGTGAAGAGTGGAACCTCACCAAGGAGGTCATCGAGCGCTTCATCTCTCCCGGCGGAATGCGGGCACTGCCCAAAGCCGGCAATTGACAAAAAGGAGGCATCATGGAAACGATCAGAAACTATCTGGATACGATGTTTGCCGGTCTTCCCGACACGCCTGAGGTCCGCAGGGCCTA
>CACXGR010000291.1 GCA_902767235.1 uncultured Lachnospiraceae bacterium
GTTAAGGAAGAAGATCTTCGCGAGATGCTGGACGCCAAGCCTGTCAGGCATGACCGCGTACTGGCAGAGAAAAAGCCCGGCATCGTTACCGGACTGGCCTGGACAGCCGCCGGCGGCGAGATCCTGTTCATAGAAACTCTTTTTACCAAGGGAAGCGGCAAATTCACCGTCACCGGCCAGCTCGGTGATGTCATGAAGGAATCGGTACAGATCGCGGTGAGCCTGGTGAAGTCCATGTTCCCCGATCAGGCGTCCCTGTTCGAAGAAAATGACCTGCACATCCACGTGCCGGAGGGCGCAGTGCCCAAGGACGGACCGTCCGCAGGCATCACCATGACGACAGCGCTCGCCTCTCTGGTTTCCGGCAGAGCTGTGGCGCCCACGGTCGCAATGACCGGTGAAGTCTCCCTGCGCGGCGTCGTGACGCCCATCGGCGGACTGCCTGAGAAACTGATGGCAGCTTCGAGAGCCGGAATTCAGACTGTTTTCATTCCGCAGGAGAATGAGGACGATCTGGACGAGGTCCCCCAGGAAGTCAAAGACAAGCTGACCATCGTACCTGTCAGCGATGTCACAGAAGTGCTGGAGAAGACAGGAATTCTGGAAAAAACAGCAGAGTAATTGCTATGCCCTGTGAAGGTTGGCTCAAAATACAGAATTTATGATGGACGGCCCCCATTCGCATACTTATGACAAGTAGGTGAATGGGGGCCGCAATGCAGTCCATATTCATGCAGTTTCTCAGGAAAAGCGCCTGATCACAGCTAATCATTCCAGGCCCGTCGCCTCGTCGATGCCCAGCATGATGTTCATATTTTGGACGGCTGCGCCGGAAGCACCCTTGCCCAGGTTGTCGAAGAGCGCGGTGACGCTGGTCTGGTCCTCGTGGCCGCAGACGACGATCCGGAGGTGGTTGGTGCCGGCGAGTTCGTTGGCATAAATTGTGCCCGGATTTGTGCCGAAAGGCATCACGCTGACAAAATGTGCGCCCTCGTAATAGGCCTGCAGTTTCTCACAGATGTCCTCGGCGGTGGGAGCGCCGGGCAGCAGCCGGTTGTGCAGCATGATGGTCGTCGCCATGCCCTTGTAGTAGTCATCCACCACAGGAAGGAAGACCGGTGCCGCCTCGAGACCGCAGACCTTGGACATCTCGGGGATGTGCTTGTGTTTGAGGCTCAGGCCGTAGATGCCGGGGGCATACAAAGACTGCGCTTTATCGGAGGCTTCATAATTGGCGATCATCTTCTTGCCGCCGCCGGAATATCCCGTCAGGGAGAAGCAGGTCAGCGGGTAGGAAGCGGGCACGATGCCCATGCGGATCAGCGGCGCCGCGCAGGAAATGAAGCCCGTCGCATGGCAGCCGGGATTGGCGACTCTGCGGCTGCTTGCGATCGCTGCGCGCTGGTCGGCGGAGAGCTCCGGAAAACCGTAGGTCCAGCCTTCGGCTGTGCGGTGCGCCGTGGAAGCGTCGATGACGCGCACGTTCGGATTGTCGATCAGGGAGACAGCCTCAATTGCGCCCGCGTCCGGCAGGCATAGGAAGACGATGTCCGCCGCGTTCAGGAATTTGCGGCGCTCTTCGTTGTCGTGGCGCTTGTCCTCGTCGATCCGCATCAGATCGAGGTCCTCCCGCGCTCCGATCCTGTCAAAAATCTGCAGCCCTGTGGTTCCGCTCTGCCCGTCTATGTAAACTTTGGTCTTGCTCATAGTAAACTCCATTCCGCCGCCTGTCCGGCGGCACTTGATCTCCGGCTTTCTGAATACCTGTTGCCTATGATAGCACAGTTTACGCAAAAATGGTAAATAAGCCGCCGCCTCACCTCGCCAGCGCCTGCCTCCGGCGGCGCCGCACGCGGTTGATGTGCCGCTCAAAGTCTCCGCTGCGGATCAGCTCGGCCAGCATATGCTGTGTGAAGACCGGCACCGTGCAGGAATAGAAGGAAATCTTCTCCTGCATGGCGGTACTGAGCTCCGCGGGCAGCACCATATAGCCGACGCGGACGGCGGGCGAGATGGTGCGCGTAAAAGTGTTCATATAAATGACGCTCTTTAGCGGCTCCAGAGAGAAGAGCGTGTCCTCCGCCTTGGTGGACATGGAAAACTCCGAGTCAAAATCATCCTCAATGATGAACCGGTCCTTCCCCGCCGCCCAGCGGATGTATCCCGCGCGCCGCGACGCCGTCGCCGTGATCCCGCTAGGATAACTGTTGAAGGGCGTGACATGCAGCACACTCGCCTCGGTCCGTCCGAGCGCCCCGAGCCGCACGCCCTCCCGATCCATGGGGATCATCCGGCACTGCACGCCGCTGGCCTCATATACGAGCCGGATCTTCTCATAAGACGGGTCCTCCAGCGCAAACACGCGGTCCCGTCCCAGCATCTGGACGATCAGATTGTAGAGATACTCAGACCCCGATCCGATCACGATCTGTTCCGGCAGAACATTGATCCGGCGGCTCCTCGCCAGATACTGCGCGATCGCTTCCCGCAGCTCGATCGTCCCGCTGTTGGGGGAGCGCTGCAGCAGCGACTCTCCGCGCTCGCTAAGGACTCTGCGCGCCGTCCTTGCCAAAACAGAGAAAGGAAACTGCTCCTCCTCCGGCGACACGACCGGCCCGCGCAGGGGAATATCGGAGATCTCATGGATCTCCGGCATTTCAAGAGTGCCGATTCTGCCGGCAGCAGCGTTCGCCGCCGCGTTTGCCGCAGGAAAGAGCTCATGCTCCCTGTAACTGACAAAGAAGCCGCTTCGCTCGCGGGACTCAATATACCCCTCGTCCGCCAAAAGATCATAAGCATGCTGCACAGTGATCACACTGGTGCCGGTCTCTGCGGCGAGAAATCTTTTGGAGGGGAGCCTGGTGCCGTACGGGCAGATGCCGCCTGTTATGTCGTCGCGAAGCTGGTGATAAAGCTGAAGGTAGGCGGGCTGTTTGATTTCCGGATCTAATTTGTACTGGGGCATGGTGGACCTCACTTTGGATTGTGGATGCTTACTGCATGGGTTTCGAAGGAATATGCGACAGTCTGATCATATCTTGGGTTGATTTACTGAGATTATTATATAACCAGAAGAGGGGGAACGGAAGCGGCTATGTTGGCGTTGGGCATGCCAGAGGGTTCTTGATGAAAAGTTCCACGGAATCATTGGCGGAGCGGTGAACCGTTGGGTGCGAAGAGCCAACGGCCGGGAACAAGAAACATTTCCCTAATTCCCCGCCAGGTTGTATACTTAAATATTATGTATGAGGCCGCAAAGATCCATTTAGAGAAAACGGAGCAGCACGTGAACGAAGAGAAAAGATCACAGGAAGAAATATTGAAAGAAGAACAGGCGCACCTGACGGAAGTCTACGACAAGCTGTGCGCGATGAAGGGCGAGCTCGAGGAGAAGATCGAGGCGACCGCCCGCAAAGCGGCGCAGGAGAAGAAGGACATCCGGAGCAGCGTGTCGCTGAATTTTGACAGTGATACGGACTCGATGGAGACCTACATCGAGTTCGAGGCCATGAGCCACTCCATCAACCAGTACAATATCGAGCAGGACGCGGCGCAGGAGAAACTGGGGCGTGTCAAAAGATTGCTCAAAGCGCCCTATTTTGCCAGAGTGAGGCTGCAGTTCGAGCCGGACGAGGCGCCCGAGGACTTCTATATCGGCAGCGCCGGGATCACCGAGAACCAGTATGAACATCTGGTGATCGACTGGAGGTCGCCCATCGCGGAGACCTACTACAACCAGGAGAACGGCAAGACCTTCTACATGGTGAACGGAAACCGCATTGACGTGGACCTGCAGCTGCGAAGACAGTATAACCTCGAGGAGAACCGGCTGCATTCCTTTTTTGACACGCAGGTGGCCATCGAGGACCCGATGCTTCTGCAGTCGCTGGCCAGCCTCCGCTCGGACAAGATGAAGGCCATCACGGTGACGATCCAGAAGGAGCAGAACGCCGTGATCCGCTGCGA
>CACXGR010000292.1 GCA_902767235.1 uncultured Lachnospiraceae bacterium
CCACGATATTTTCTCCCGGCACAAAAATGCAGAATCCCGGTTCAAAATCGTGATCCTGCGAGATCTCATCGTCGAAACCGTAACACTCCGAGCCGCTGCCGGTCAGTCCCACCGCCAGAAAAGGAAGCAGCTCCGGGAATCTCTCCCGGAGCATGGGTTCGCCGATCTCTGTGTAAAAAGCTTTGGAAAGCTCCATTCCGTTCATAGACAGTATCTGCTCCTGTGATGTCTGCTACAGTATGCCCGCGAGCCGGTCAGACCGTTTCTGCAGCCGCTCCGCCGTCATAAAGTAGCCGTAATACTCAAATGTGGGCGCACATTTCTCGCAGACAAAGGCGTAGTGACCCAGCCGCGCGCGCTCATCCGCACTGCGCGCCAAAACAGCGCCGGCATCCGCAGTGTCGGGATCCCAGCCGGTCCCGAGCAGCTCATCTCCCTTGGCGTCCAGAAGCGCTTCCGCCTTCTCGATGAGTTCATAGATCCGGCTCTCTCCGTTCTCCATGCCCAGCTGCAGCTCCACGGTATTGGCCATGTTCAGGTACGTGACCGCCTGCTCCAGTTCGCCGTCCGGCACATCCGCCATGACGGCGAGCGCCTTGTCGTAGAGGTCCAGCGCCTCGCGGTAGCGCCGCATGGCCTTCTCATGCTGCACCACCGTTTTCTGTTCATAACCCAGCGACTCCATCTCCAGTCCCAGGAGTTCCTGTTCGTGCGCCAGCGTATCCATGTTCCTGCCCAGAGCCGTATATGTCAATGCCATATTGTTGTACAGCCCGCCAAGAAATTCAGGATCCGTGTAGTCGCTGCTCTCATACGCTTCCCGCGCCTTTCGAAACAGCTCCAGCGCTCTCTCGTGTTCGCCGAAAGCATTGCAGGCCGTCGCGATATTGACATAAGTCGTGCCGGCGCTGATGGTATCCTCCAGTTTGAGGGCGGCCAGAAGTGCCAGCGCTTCGGACGCATTCTCCATTGCTTTTTTCTGCTGTCCCGTCTTGCGATAGTGTCCCACCAGCTCATTTCTGAGCATCAGCTGCCCGGGAAGGTCGTTTCCCAGCTTTGCCTCCTCCATCCAATAGAGAAGGTGCCGCTCCGCGCCGCGGTAATCCCGCCGGCTCATGTATTCATTCATCTTGTCGATAATGCGCTTCTGCGGTATCGGCCGTAATGCGTTTTCTGTCAGATCCCAATCCTTCATCTGTATACCCCCTTACACCACACCGCCTCGCCGTCAGCTCAGCGCATCATATTCTTTTTTCATCTTCAAGACGCCCAGCGTCAGCGGATCATACACTTTCCGGCAGGTCACGCCGTCCCTGTACTTCTCATAGATGATCGGAAGCTCCGTACATCCCAGAATACAGGTCTCTGCCCGGTTCGTGAGATCCAGAAAAGTCTCCCGGATCTCGTCCGAGTACTTGTCCTGCTTGACCGCCTCGATGCAGTCTCGGAGCTTTGAGTATTCCTCCTTGCCGGGAACCGAGCAGGCAATACCTTCCCCGGCCAGCGCATCCTGATAGATCCCGGAATCGATCGTCCCCTCCGTCCCGAGAAGATAGACCTCCCTGACGCCGTCCTTCTTCAGTTCTTCGACACATTCCCTGATGATATGCACCACCAGCGGCTCCAGCCCCGGAACCTTCTCGTATACACCGGGCAGGAACAGATGGGAAGTGTTGCAGGCCAGAAGGATCCTCGTGCAGCCCGCATCCTTTAATCTCTGCATGGAATCCGCCATCTCGCCGATCAGCTGTTCCACATTTTCATGGTAGAGAAAGGCTCTCACACGGCTGGGCATCGTACAGCGGTTGTCAATGATCATGCGGGGCCTGTCCCACTCCTTCTCCGCTTCAAAGATCTCCGCATACTGCTTAAAGAGATGAATGGTCGCGTAGGTCCCCATTCCGCCGAGAACGCCGATCACATAGTCTTTCTTCATAAGCATTTACTCCCTATCGCATTGCCGAAACTGTGTTGTCTTTTTCTTTGATTATACCATACCCATACCGTTTTACTCGAGCTCCCGGCGGAGCTCATCCGCCTTGTCCAGTCTCTCCCAGGGGAGATCCAGGTCATTTCTTCCGAAATGTCCGTAGGAAGCGGTCTGTTTGTAGATCGGCCTGCGGAGGTCGAGCATCTTGATGATGCCGGCCGGCCTGAGGTCAAAGTGCTTTCTCACCACATCTATGATCTTCTCTCTGCTGGCATGACCTGTTCCGAATGTCTCCACCATGATGGACGTGGGCTGCGCCACGCCGATCGCGTAGGACAGCTGGATCTCCACTCTGTCGGCATATCCGGCTGCCACAAGGTTCTTGGCGACATATCTGGCCGCATAGGCGGCGCTTCTGTCGACCTTTGTGCAGTCCTTGCCGGAGAATGCACCGCCGCCGTGACGCGCCATTCCGCCGTAAGTGTCAACGATGATCTTGCGGCCGGTCAGCCCTGCGTCGCCGTGCGGTCCGCCGATCACAAACCGGCCGGTCGGATTGATGAAGAACTTCGTGTTCTCATCGATCATATAACCCGGGATGACTGCATCAAAGACATACTTGCGGATATCTCTGTGGATCTGCTCCTGTGTGACGTCTTCCGCATGCTGTGTCGACAGGACCACTGCTTCAAGCCGGCAGGGTCTTCTGTCCTCGTCGTATTCGACTGACACCTGGGTCTTTCCGTCCGGTCTGAGGTAAGGCAGCGTCCCGTTCTTTCTGACCTCCGTCAGCCTCTTGGCCAGCTTCTGCGCCAGTGCCGCCGGATAGGGCATATACTCCTCTGTCTCGTTGGAGGCATAGCCGAACATCATTCCCTGATCGCCGGCGCCGATCGCTTCCAGCTGCTCGTCCGTCATCGCATTCTCTCTCGCTTCCAGCGCCTTGTCGACGCCCATGGCAATGTCCGGAGACTGCCTGTCCAGCGCCACTTTGATGTCGCAGGTATCCGCATCAAATCCCATGGCGGGATCCGTATATCCGATCTCTCTGATAGCATCTCTCGCTATTTTCTCATAATCGACCTCTGCTTTTGTCGTGATCTCGCCGCAGATCAGCGCAAATCCCGTGCAGACCGTAGTCTCGCAGGCCACCCTGCTCATGGGATCCTGCTCCATTAAGGCGTCGAGGATCGCGTCGGAAATCGTATCACTGACCTTATCCGGATGTCCTTCTGTTACAGACTCTGATGTAAAAATATGTCTATCCATCTATTCTCCTTTCCTCATGATGTATATATGCATATATGTGATCAAACAGAAAAAACCGCCTGTATTCAGGCGGTTCGACTTTTCAAGGGTTCGCTATACTTTGCATCCGGTTCACCCGGAGTTCGATTCCTTATTGTTCGATCGGCCCGAAGGGTCTCTCGCTCAGGCGGGCACCTACCTTGCGTCTTGTCTGCGCCAAGGGGTTGCCGTGGCTTCACCGGTCCTATGTACCTCCACCACTCTGAATAAGAGAACAGGTTTTATGCGGTCAGCGGCGCCCGGCCGCTGTCTTTTGCACATCATACCCCCCGGGAAATGCTTTGTCAATTACTATGTACACCCCAAAAAGACGCATTTGGGGATTTCGTAAAAAACCGACATCGGCCTTTTACATTTTCCGAAACTCTCTGTATACTTTAACCATGAAAAAGACCCTAACTGCCGGCCGTTTGCCGCAGCTGCGCACGAACAAGGAGGAAATGCCATGCGCCTCTCTCCCGGAGACAACCTGTCCCGCACAGCGATGAGCCTCGCCGTTCTGTCCGTCTTTTCGCTGTTTGTCTTTCCGGTGGTCCTGCCATACATTTTCGGATCGGTCTCGCTGATCATGGCCATTCTCTCCAGAGGCAGACAGGAGAGATTATCCCGAAGAGGCAGAAGCGCCGCGATCATCTCGACCGTTTCCATAATACTGAACACGGCACTGATCATCTCCACGGTCGTGTACTTTATCAAAGTCATGCACGACCCGCAGCTTCAGGAACAGCTCAGTCAGGTGCTGTACAAGACATACGGCATCACTTATGACGAACTGATGTCCCAGCTGGGCATTATGCCCAAATGAGAGGTGAATATGATATCTTTTAAAGACAGCCGGGCACTGCGTGCCGACGCCAGAGAATCCCTGCTGGGGCATCTGACCACGACCGTGACGGCACTATTATTATATATGTTCTCCACTTCTGTACTGGCGGAAATGGTCAACGGACTGGACTCCGGTTCCGTCCTCCTGTCACTCGCCCTCTCCGTCATGGTATTCTTTGTCGTCAATACCTGCGGATACATGCTCCGGATCGGCCTGGCCTACATCTTCATGCGTCTTGCCTTCCGGCAGGGCGCCCGGCTCGGCGACCTGTTCTGTGCCTTCCGCAAAAACTCCAACACCGCTGTGACCTTGAGCGGATTCATGGCGCTTTTGGAACTCTTTTGCATGCTCCCGCTGATCTTTTCGCTCTCTGTTCTGTCCGCACAGGGAAGATCTGCCTACTCCGTGCTGCTCGCCGTTTTGTTTGCGGCAGGTTTCGCAGCAGCTTTTTATGTCCGGCTCCGGTATGCCATGCTCGCCTACCTGCACCTGGATTTCCCCGATCTGACGCCCCGGCAGCTCATCCGAGGTAGCGCGAAGCTGATCCGCGGACACAAAATGCGCCTTTTCAAGCTCTATCTGAGCTTTTTGCCGCTGCAGCTGCTCACCGTGTTATCTTTGGGCATCGCGGGACTCTGGGTCAGCAGTTATACGCAGGCGGCGACGGCGGCCTTCTATAAGGATCTTATGGCGAACAGGGCGTTTTGAAAACCTTCGCGCCTCTGCAATCATATGAATACAAACGGGGCATGCGGTACAAGCGCAAGTTGGAATCTTCGCCTGTACAGCATGCCCCGTTATCATGTCCTATGTGACCTCCGGTCAGCCTCTCATTTGAAAAGCCGCGTGGAGAGATATCTGTCTCCGGAATCGGGAAGCAGCACGACGATCCTCTTGCCG
>CACXGR010000293.1 GCA_902767235.1 uncultured Lachnospiraceae bacterium
TCACACTTGGTTCTTCCAAGTTCTATCTTGATGGCAGCAACGGCGGCAAAATGGTCGTAGGCCCTCACAAATTCGCAAGCGGCAGGATCTATTTCTTTGATCTTGACGGACGTCTGGCAAAGACGAAAGGCTGGAAGTATCATGTCGACGGCAGCTACTACACCTATGCTTCGGGAAGAGTGGCCGTCAATACAACCATTGACGGAATCAAGGTCGGCGCAGACGGCAAGGCTGCAATGAGCGTGATGGACATGAAGGCACAGAAGTACTCCAGCAGTACAAACTATCTGATCCTTGTAGACAAGAGCACCTACAGTGTCTGTGTTTACAAAGGAAAGAGAGGCGCATGGGTTAAAGTGAAGGGCGTGTGGCGCTGCACGCACGGCGGAAGCAATACACCTAACGGCGAGTGGCACACGGCAGGACATCTGACAAAGCACAGCGCAGAGTACGGATGGGGTGACTTCACATACACGAGTGCAGCTTACTGCACGCATATTTCAGCAGGTAACTTCTTCCACTCAATCCTGTTTGACAAGTATTCCAGGACCAATCCTTATAACCTGTCGCCTGTAGATCCTAACCTCGGCAAGGACTATTCTCATGGCTGCATCAGGCTCGTGCTTGATAACGCGAAGTGGATCTGGGATAATATCCCGACAAACACAAAGGTTGTAGTCTACAACTCCTGATGAGCGTTATTCGGATTTAAACAATGCATGATGAGATCTCCGGCACAAACAGTGCCGGAGATCTTATTATGTGAGCTGTACGGCCATTGGGAGCAAGTGCCGTATTTACGTTCGCAAGTGAATCATTTATAATTGTACAAGACATATTATCAAACACAGGAGGAACAGGATTTGAATATTATTGTGACAGGCGGGGCCGGCTTTATCGGTTCCAACTTTATCTTTTATATGATCGACAAACATCCGGAGGACCGCATCATTTGTGTGGACAGCCTTACATACGCCGGCAATCTCTCAACATTGGCATCTGTAATGGATCGACCGAATTTCCGCTTTGTAAGACTGGATATCCGCGACAGAGAGGGCGTCGAGAAGCTTTTTGAGGAAGAGAAACCGCAGGTTGTGGTCAATTTTGCGGCGGAGTCCCATGTAGACCGCTCCATCGAAAACCCCGGGATCTTCCTGGAGACCAATATAATGGGTACGGCGGTGCTGATGGATGCGTGCAGGAAGTACGGTATTGAAAGATTCCATCAGGTCTCAACGGACGAAGTATACGGTGATCTGCCGCTCGACAGGCCGGACCTCTTCTTCACAGAAGAGACACCGATCCATACGAGCAGCCCCTACAGCACTTCCAAGGCTTCGGCCGATCTCTTGGTACTCGCATATCACAGGACATACGGACTCCCTGTCACGATCAGCCGCTGCTCCAACAATTACGGACCTTACCAGTTTCCGGAGAAGCTGATCCCGCTGATGATCGCCAATGCCCTTCACGATCAGCCGCTGCCCGTATACGGAGAGGGTCTCAATGTGAGAGACTGGCTCTATGTAGAGGACCACTGCAAGGCGATCGATATGATCCTTCGCGGAGGCCGCGTCGGAGAAGTCTATAATATCGGCGGTCATAATGAGATGCGCAATATTGACATTGTTAAACTCATCTGCGCGGAACTCGGCAAGCCGGAGAGCCTGATCACATATGTGACGGACCGCAAGGGACATGACCAGAGATATGCCATCGATCCCGCCAAGATCCACGGCGAGCTGGGATGGCTGCCGGAGACCATGTTCAAGGACGGCATCAAAAAGACGATCCACTGGTATCTGGATAACCAGGAATGGTGGGAGACGATCCGCTCCGGTGAGTACATGAATTATTATGAGAAGATGTATGGAAACCGGTAACGGTCCCATTCAGAATAGGAAAAGAAGACAAAAAAGAGGCTGCCCGGAGTGCAGCCTCTTTTTGCGACTATGCTGAAAAGCAGATTTTACAGTCTTGAAATGATCACGCCGAGAATGATGATGGCGACGCCGAGGGCTCTGCGCCGGGATACTTTCTCCTTGAGGATCAGCACGCCCATGACGAAGACCCAGACGAAGCTGGTCGCTGTGATGCAGGGCATGACCGAGACAGGCACATGGATCAGCGCCACCTGGTTGATCACCAGAGTGGAGAAGAGAAGGCCGTAGGAGATGATCACGCGCGGATTCAGGAACTTACTGAAGAATCCGCTCTTTTTGGCTTCCGTGATATTGGCCTGTTTCTTGAGGATGATCTGGCTGAGCGCGGTGACAAAAGCGGCCAGAATGGCGGCGCCGTAGCAGAAAGCAGGGGTAAAAAGTGAAGTATTACTGCTCATTTCCGGCTCCTTTCTGCGCCTCGTCGGAAGGCTGCGGCCTGTCAGAAGACTTTTCGTCGCTGATACTTATGACCATGCCGAGGGTGATGACCATGATCCCCAGGATCTGTTTCCAGGTGATGGCTTCATGGAAGATCAGGGTGGCCCAGACAAAGATCAGGATGTAGCTGAAACCTCTCCGCAGATAGGCGGTTGTCAGCGGCAGCTTTTCGAGGATCAGCTGCCAGCAGACGGCATAGAATCCCAGGATCGCCACGGCCAGGCAAAACCATGCAATATAGCCCGGGGACATGAAAGGATACCGGCCGCCCAGCTTGAGACAGGGGGAGGTCAGGCTCTCCATGAAGACAGCGACAATAGCCAGAATGATGATGTTGCTCCGCTTGTTCAAAAAATTATCTAACACGATAGATCTCACTCCCATATAAGAGGCATTATACCGTTATCCGTTTCGGTCTCTACTTGCAGCATGCTGCGCACAAGACGGGCGCGCTCCTCAAAGGTGTCGCGGTCGGGTGCGCTGAGTATGAGTGCCAGACGGGAGGTCTTGTCCGTATGTCCTTCCCTGTTTTCCATCCCGACGCGGAGCTTGTCCAGCTGATTCCGGTGGACAAAGGGAAGCGCCTGTACTTCGCGGACGCCGCGGACGCTGATCACTTTACCGACGGGGATATAGAAAGCCAGATAT
The DNA here is from genome assembly GCA_902767235.1 of uncultured Lachnospiraceae bacterium. Taxonomy (GTDB): domain Bacteria; phylum Bacillota; class Clostridia; order Lachnospirales; family Lachnospiraceae; genus CAG-791. Next base: position 3,030 of record CACXGR010000293.1, read on the forward strand.
CCGCAGACGCACTGCTGAGGCTTGATCTCGGGAAGTCCCTTCTGCCTGCCGGTGGCGATATCCAGAAGGAATCCCTCCGTATCGAGTCCGCAGGACAGGTGGATTAGATCCGAAGAGATAAATACGCCGCCGCCCCTGGCGGCTGTTTCGATCAGATAGATGTCATCGCCGTCCATGATGAATTCACTGTGGGTGATGCCCTGCCGCAGACCGAAGCCGGTGATGATCGCTGTGTTCAGGTCCAGCACGCGCTGCCGCAGCGTGTCATCGACGACGGTCGGAAAGATACGGCTCTTGGCGGCAAATGCGTCCGGCAGGTCAAAATAGAGCGTGTCTCCGATGCAGAGATTGCGGAATTCATAGTCTGCGGCCAGGCCCTCCACGACAAATTCGCGGCCGGTCGCAAAGCGCTCGATTAGAACGTTGTGATTGGAGGACCAGCGGGCGGCTTCTTCATATTTTGACGCGAGCTCAGAGGCGCTGCGGCAGACCTGCACGCCTCTGCTGCCCTGGGTATCCAGGGGCTTGATGATCACATTGCCGCCGATCTCAGCATAA
>CACXGR010000294.1 GCA_902767235.1 uncultured Lachnospiraceae bacterium
CAAACCGGACAAATATGCATACAATACAGACCCACCAAAAGAAACCTTAATCAACACATACCCGAAAGAGAGGAACAATATGCGCAAAACCAAGATCATATGCACCATCGGCCCCGCCAGCGAAAACGAAGAGATGCTCAGGAAGCTGATGACAGCCGGAATGAACGTCGCCAGATTTAATTTTTCTCACGGAACGCATGAAGAGCACGAGGCCAAGTTCCGCAGAGTGGTGCGCATGCGCCGCGAGCTGGGCATGCCGGTGGCGACGCTGCTCGATACCAAGGGCCCGGAGATCCGCCTCCGCGACTTTGAGGGCGGCAAAGTCGTTCTGGAAAAGGGCCAGACCTTCACACTGACCACGGAAGAGGTGATGGGCGACAGCACCAAAGCTTCGGTCACTTACAAGGATCTTCCTATGGATGTGAGTATCGGGGGCTCTATTTTGATCGATGACGGGCTGATCGGGCTGCGCGTCGACGCCAAGACGGAGACCGAAGTGGTGTGCACGGTCATCAACGGAGGACCGGTTTCCAACCACAAGGGCGTGAATCTGCCCGGCGCGGATCTGTCCATGCCTTTCATCAGCAAGCAGGACCGCTCGGACATAGAGTTCGGATGCCGCTTGGGATATGATTACATCGCGGCCTCCTTTACGCGCACGGCCAAAGATGTGAACGACATCCGCGATATCTTAAAGGCCAACAACAGCCGCATGAAGATCATTGCCAAAATAGAGTCTGTTCAAGGTGTCAAGAACATCGAGGAGATCCTCGAGGCGGCGGACGGCGTCATGGTGGCCCGCGGCGACCTCGGCGTGGAAGTTCCGCTTGAGGAGGTGCCGATCATTCAGAAATACATCATCAAGAGAGCAAATCAGATGGGCAAGATCGTTGTGACCGCGACCCAGATGCTCGATTCCATGATGAAGAACCCCCGTCCCACCAGGGCAGAGGCGACCGATGTCGCCAACGCGATCTATGACGGAACGACCGCGATCATGCTCTCCGGCGAGACGGCAGCCGGTTCCTATCCGGAGGAAGCCGTTAAGACCATGTCGGTCATCGCGGAGCGCGCGGAGAGGGATATTCACTACAGACAGCGCATGAGGCAGTTCGACGACGACATGACGGATATCACGACGGCTATCTCCCACGCGACCTGTACCGTGGCTGCCGATATTCAGGCTAAGGCCATCATCACGGTCACGATCTCCGGCTTCACGGCGGCCCGCCTGTCCAGGTATAAACCCACCTGCCCGGTCATCGCCTGCACCATCAGCGAGTCGGTGGCATGCCAGATGAACATGCTTTTTGACGTCTATCCGCTCAACATCCCGCAGGAGGATAAAGAGGATATGCTCTTTGACGCCGCGATCGACGCCGCCAAGAAGGCAGGATATGTGGTCAAGGGCGACAACGTTGTCATCACAGCCGGTCTGCCCCTGGGCGTCGCCGGCAACACGAACATGACGAGAGTGGTCGAAGTATGGTAAAAAGAGGGAGCGGTGCCGCTCCGGGCAATTATATATTTTGCATGATGGGGAAGAGCGGCACAGGCAAGGATACCTTGTACAAGGAACTTCTGAACGACGGGGCGCTCCCTTTTGAGCGCCTTGTTCCCTGCACGACCCGGCCGATCCGCGACGGGGAGATGAACGGCAGGGAGTACCGCTTTTACACGGCTGAGGAGTTTGCGGCCCTGGAGCAGGCCGGCCGGATCATCGAGTCCCGCTGCTACGAGACGGTGTATGGGCCGTGGCACTATTTTACCGCGGACGACGGACAGATCGACCTCGCCCGCAGGAGCACGCTGCTGATCGGGACCATTGAGTCCTACCTCGCGCTGCGCGGGTATTACGGCGCGGACCGCGTGGTGCCCGTCTACGTGGAAGTCGAGGACGGCGAGCGCCTGCAGAGGGCTCTGGACCGCGAGCGCGCCGAATCGGAGCCAAAATATCGCGAACTCTGCCGCCGTTTCCTGGCCGACTGCGATGACTTCTCCGAGGAGAAGATCGCGCAGGCGGGGATCACAAGACGGTTTGTAAACGACAATTTGGA
>CACXGR010000295.1 GCA_902767235.1 uncultured Lachnospiraceae bacterium
ATCCACCCCATCGCTATGGAGCAGGGTCTTACTTTCGCTATCCGTGAAGGCGGCCGTACTGTCGGTTCCGGACGTGTTGCTACAGTTATTGAATGATCACTGTAAAGCGGATCTGATATTGTAGGAATACTGGAAGAATTTTATACCGCGGTCCTTGTTCTGAAAGGACTGCGGTTTTTCTTATGCGGTGAAAAAGGCTGGGGGCCGCTTGTGTAAGTTTACGAATATTTAATGATATTTTAGCCGACGGTTAGTGAATATTACTTCAAAAAATGCGATTCGTCTGTTATAATCATCTAGCGGCAAAAGAGAGTGCTGTTTTACGTATTGATTGATATGAAAACTTTACAGTCGCAAGGATGAACATGGTCGATAAAAAATGGTTGGCGGCGGGTACCGCAGCAGCAGTTTTGTCTGTGGTCGTCGTCGCTGTATTCTTTATACTTTGTGTGGTCACGGATCACCGGAAAGAAGAGAACGGCAGTGAGACGCTTTCCGGATGGGAGTTCTATTCCAAGGCCGAGGACGGGCAGACGGATGCGGATCCGGAGGAAGCGGCCGCGGAGTCTCTGACGGATGAAGAGACGGAAGCGCACCGCGCCCGGATCGATGCCCTCGAGGGGGAAGAGTTGTGGGCGAGGTTTGACGACGCCGTGCTCACCGGAGATTCCCGGATCGTGGGCTTTTCTCTTTATACGGGAATCCCTTCGGGAAGAGTGTTCGCGAAAAACGGCGCAACGATCATGGCGCTGCCCGGCTTTATCGACGGCATAGCGGCGCTGGATCCGAAGAAGGTCTATGTCGCTTTTGGGATCAATGATATCAAGTCCGGCGTGGGCGGCGGCACAGCATCGTCCTATGCGCAATACGTCCGGGAGCGGATCACGGAACTGGAAGATGCACTGGACGGAGCGGACATATACGTCAATTCGATCCTTCCGGCCAGCACATCGCTGCGGGCAAAGGATCCGGATTACCGGAAAGTCGACGATTACAATGCACAGCTGAGAGAGATGTGCGGCCGATGCGGATGGCGCTATATCGATAACAGCGAGCTGGCAAAGGAGCGGGAAGATCTCTATGTCAGCGACGGAATTCATCTGACGGCAGGGTTTTACGAATACTGGGCCAGGAATATGCTGCTGGCGGACCTGCCGGTTCAGTGAGATGAAGGAGGAATATTTTGACCGGAGATGAGAAATACGACATTGGCCACTACGGAAATGATACGATGTCGGATGAAGATGTGGGGCGGATCCTGCAGATCACCAATCAGGCGGACGAGTTTGAAGTGATGATGATGTATTTTGACTGTGCGATGACGCAGGTCAGGACCAAACTGGAGATCCTGAACAAGGAAATGGCCCTGAAAAACCGCAGAAATCCCTTTGAATACATTAAGAGCAGGCTCAAATCTCCCAAGAGCATATACGGCAAACTCAAAGTGAAGGGCGTTCCCTTTACGGTTGAAAATGTGGAGAACACGATCAACGACGTGGCCGGGATCAGGGTCATCTGTTCCTTCATTGACGACATCTACAGCATCAGGGACTCTTTTGACGTGCAGGACGACGTGGAGATCCTTCAGGAGAAAGACTATATCGCTTCTCCCAAGGAGAACGGCTACAGAAGCCTCCATCTGATCCTTCGCGTGCCGATCTATCTGGCCAATGAGAAGAAGTACATGAACGTGGAAGTCCAGTTCCGGACGATCGCCATGGACTTCTGGGCCAGCGTCGAACACAAGATGAAATACAAGAGAGAGATCAACAATGCAGAGATCATCGTCGAGGAACTGCGATACAGTGCGGATCTGATCAACCAGCTGGATCGCAGAATGCTGCAGATCCGGGAGCGGATCGAGAGGAGCGAAGTGAAGCCTGACGATGAGGAGAAGAAGTCATAGAACAGCAAAATCCGCCGAGAAAATCTCGGCGGATTTTTTTACATATTTTTACATAGCAGCAGTACCGCATTACCGGGCGGTCCATCTTCCGGCGGCGCCGCAGGGGAGGACGAGCCCGTTCCCTGTGACCGGAAGACCGATCTCCGCGGATTCCACTTTTCCGGGGTGCTTTTTGTCCAGCGCGGTGTGCAGCAGGTAGCTGAGCACGGCGGGCTGAAGTCCCGTCGTATAGGAGTTTACCAGCACAAAAAGCGGATCGTCCGAGAGAAGGCGGCAGGCGTTCATGAGGAAGGGGTAGATGCTGTCCTGGATCTTCCAGATCTCTCCCTTGGGGCCGCGCCCGTAGGAGGGGGGATCCATGATGATCGCGTCATAGGTATTTCCGCGGCGGAGCTCGCGCTCTACGAATTTGCCGCAGTCATCCACCAGCCAGCGGATCGGCGCGTCCTCAAGTCCGGAGAGCGCGGCGTTCTCATGGGCCCAGGTCACCATACCTTTGGCGGCATCGACGTGGGTGACCTGCGCGCCGGCTTTGGCCGCGGCGACGGTGGCGCCGCCGGTGTAGGCAAAGAGGTTGAGGACCTTGACCCTTCTTCCCGATGCGGCAGCGCTCTTAATGATGGCGCTGAACCAGTCCCAGTTGACTGCCTGCTCGGGGAAGAGGCCGGTGTGCTTGAAACTGAAAGGCTTGAGCCGGAAGGAGAGGTCTCTGTAGCGGATCGTCCACTCCTTGGGAAGGTCCATGAATTCCCACTCCCCGCCGCCTTTGCTGCTGCGGTGGTAATGGGCGTTCGGCTTATTCCAGATCTTTCCCCGGGGCGTCTTCCAAATGACCTGCGGATCCGGACGGATCAGCTTATAGCCTCCCCACAGTTCCAGCTTTTCTCCGTCTGACGTGTCCAGTACCTGATATTCTTTCCAGGAATCCGCGATCCACATAGTTCTCTCCGTTTCTGTTTTATCTTATTGCCTGATCTGTAGTAAAATGGTTCCAAACAAAGATACACTGAAAATAGAGAAAACGCAACCGCGTCAGCGAAAGCGGGCGGAAATGGTGGAAAGAAATGCCCAGAAAGAATACAAGAAATACAAAAGGAAAGATCATCTCGGCCGCATGGAAGCTTTTCTATGAAAACGGGTACGAAGGGACGACCATTGAGGATATCATCTTTGCGTCGGGAACTTCGAGAGGCTCCTTCTATCACTATTTTGACGGCAAAGATGCGCTTCTCGGCACGCTGGCATATGTGTTCGATGAAAAATATGCAAAGCTCAGAGAAGTGCTGGACCCGGAATGGGACGCGGTGCGCAAGCTGATCTTCTTAAATCACGAGCTCTTCGTCATGATCGAGGACAGCATTTCGCGGGACCTGCTCTCGGGGCTCCTCTCGACACAGCTGCAGGCGCAGGGGGAGAAGCATCTTCTCGACCGGAACCGGACCTACTTCCGCATCCTGCGGGAGATCATTGCAGAGGGACTTGCCAAAAAAGAACTCAGAAAGGACTGCACCGCCAGCGAGATCATCAAAGCCTATGCGATGTGGGAGCGGGCGCTCATGTATGACTGGTGCCTGTGCGGGGGCGAATACTCGCTTGTCTCCTATGCCGACCGCATGACGCCGATGTTCCTGGAGAGCTTCCGGGCGCCTGCCGGAGAGTGAATCGGCCATGAATCTCAAATTTTAGTAATAATTGATTTACATAACAGTACAGTTTAAAAACGCTGTAAATAAAGGAAATCTCGTGATTTATGACGAACGATGTATAGAATCCATTCTATACATCGTTCTGTATTTTATTCTGTATTTATATGTGCTATAATCCGTAATCGTACAGACGTCTGAAGAGAGGCGGATGTGCAAATAAAGAAAAAGCCTTCGGGCGAAGGGGGAATAGAGAAGTTATGACTTCAGCACAGATCTTGATCATTGTAACTATTATCTTATATATGTGCGGGATGCTCGCGATCGGCGCGTTCTTTAACAGGAAGGGCGCCACGGAGACTTCCGACGGCTTCTATATCGGCGGCAGGTCCCTGGGACCGATCGTCACGGCCATGAGCGCCGAGGCGTCGGACATGAGCAGCTATCTGCTGATGGGTCTTCCCGGCCTGGCATATATCGCAGGATTGGCGGAGGTCACCTGGACAGCGATCGGCCTGTCGGTGGGAACCTACCTCAACTTCCTGCTGGTGGCCAGACTTCTGCGCAGGTACTCCGAGAAGATCGGCGCTTTTACGATCCCGGAGTTCTATTCCAACCGGTACAAGGACGACAGACATGTCCTCTCCTGCATAGCCGCTGTCATTATCCTGGTGTTCTTTATCCCTTATACCGCTTCGGGATTCAAGGCGGTGGGAACCATGTTCAACAGCCTTTTCGGATTTGACTATCATGTCGCGATGATCGTGGGTGCGCTGATCATCATCGCATACACAACGATGGGAGGATTCCTTGCCGTCTCCACGACGGACCTTGTGCAGAGTATCTTTATGACGATCGCGCTGGTCGTTGTCGTATTCTTTGGCATCAATCAGGCCGGCGGCATGAACGCGGTCGCCGAAAACGCGAAGGCTCTGCCCGGATACCTGAACCTGACGCAGGGCTATGACGCCGCAAATCATGCGGCGGGCTCCTTCGGGCTGTTCAGTATTGTCTCGACGCTTGCCTGGGGTCTGGGATACTTCGGCATGCCCCACATCCTGCTGCGCTTTATGGGTATCAGAAACGAGGAAGAACTGGTGCTTTCCCGCAGGATCGCGTTCGTATGGGTCGTGATCTCCATGGGCATCGCCGTCTTCATCGGC
>CACXGR010000296.1 GCA_902767235.1 uncultured Lachnospiraceae bacterium
GGGGTATAAAATGAGGAAAAAGCAAGGAGCGAGGAACAATGTCGGCAAAAAAGAGCGTTTCAGAGAATGAGATCCACGCGGAGGCGGCCTGCTGCTGCCGCACCAAAGTGCGCACTGAGAAGGAGCACAGAGACCTGATCAACCGGCTGAGCCGGATCGAGGGACAGATCCGCGGGATCCGGCGAATGGTGGAGGAGGATGCTTACTGCATCGACATCATCAACCAGGTGGCGGCGGCCAATGCGGCGCTGAACAGCTTCACGAAGGTCATACTGGCGGACCACATTCACACCTGCGTGACGGAGGATGTGCAGGCAGGCAGCAGTGAAAAAGTGGATGAGCTTGTGAAGACGCTGCAAAAGCTAATGAAATAATAAAAGAGGAATCATATGGAACAATACACAGTAACTGGAATGAGCTGCGCGGCCTGCCAGGCGCGCGTGGAGAAGGCGGTATCCAAGGTGCCGGGCGTGGAGTCCTGCAGCGTGAGCCTTCTGACCAATACAATGGGCGTGGAGGGTACCGCCTCGCCCGCAGAGATCATGAAGGCGGTGGAGGACGCCGGCTACGGCGCGTCGCCCAAGGGGGCTGGCGCAGCAGGCGGCGCCGGCAGACAGGCAGGGAGCCTGACGGCCAAGCTGGCAGCCGAGGAGGAGGCTCTGAAAGATCATGAGACCCCGGTATTGAAAAAGAGGCTGATCGCTTCGCTGGGATTTTTGCTGGCGCTCATGTATTTCTCTATGGGTCACAACATGTTCGGATTCCCGCTGCCGGCTTTCTTTGACGGAAATCCCGTGGCGGTGGGCATCGTGCAGATGCTCCTGGCCGGGATCGTCATGGTGATCAACCAGAAGTTTTTTATCAGCGGATTTAAGAGCCTCTTTCACGGCGCGCCCAACATGGACACGCTGATCGCGATGGGATCGGGCGCTGCCTTCACCTATTCCACTGTCATGCTGCTGGCTATGTCGAGAGCGGCGGCGGACGGCAATATGGAAGCCGCGATGAAGTACATGATGGAGTTCTATTTTGAATCCGCGGCGATGATCCTGACGCTGATCACGGTCGGCAAGATGCTGGAGGCCAGGTCCAAGGGAAAGACTACGGACGCCCTCAAATCGCTCATGAAGCTGGCGCCCAAGACCGCGAATGTAGAGCGCGGCGGTGTCGAGGAGACCATCGACATCGATCTGGTGCAGAAGGGCGATATTTTTGTCGTCAGGCCCGGCGAGACGATCCCTGTGGACGGCATCGTACTGGAAGGGGCGAGCGCTGTCAACGAGGCGGCGCTGACCGGTGAGTCCATTCCGGTGGACAAGGAGCCCGGGTCCCCGGTCTCCTCCGCGACGATCAACCAGTCCGGATTCCTCCGCTGTCAGGCGACCAGGGTCGGCGAAGACACCAGCCTGTCCCAGGTCATTCAGATGGTCAGCGACGCGGCGTCCACCAAGGCACCCATTGCCAAAATAGCGGATACCATATCGGGCGTCTTTGTCCCGGTGGTCATAGGTATAGCGGTCCTCGTCACGCTGATCTGGCTCTTCATTGTGAAAGCGCCCGTCGGAACAGCGCTGGCCAGAGGCATCTGCGTCCTGGTAGTCAGCTGCCCCTGTGCACTGGGGCTTGCGACGCCCGTGGCCATCATGGTGGGCAACGGAATGGGCGCCAGGAACGGGATCCTCTTTAAGACGGCGGAGGCGCTGCAGGAGACCGGCAATATTCAGATCGTCGCGCTGGACAAGACCGGCACGATCACCAGCGGCCATCCGGTCGTGACGGAAGTGATCCCCGCGGAAGGCGTCTCGGAGCAGGAACTCCTCTACCTCGCGGGCGCTCTGGAGGCGCAGAGCGAGCACCCGCTGGCCAAGGCCATCGTGGAGTACACAGGGGGCATCAAGGCCAGGGAGATGCAGGACTTCAGGGCCCTTCCCGGAAACGGCCTGTCTGCCGTGATCGACGGAGCCATGGTCGTCGGCGGCAATCAGAAATTTATCCTGTCCCGGCTCACCGCGCAGCGCGGCAGATCGGGGGACCTGGCCAGATGGCTCAAATACCTGGCGGATCTCACCGACAGGCTGGCGGGTGAGGGAAAGACGCCGCTCTATTTTGCCAGGGAAGGGCAGCTGCTGGGCATCATTGCGGTGCAGGATCCCATCAAGGAGGACAGCGCGCAGGCGGTGAAGGAGCTGCAGAATATGGGCATCCACGTGGTCATGCTCACAGGCGACAATCAGAAGACGGCGGAGGCCATCGGAAAGCTGGCCGGCGTCAGTGAAGTGGTGGCGGGCGTTCTGCCGGAAGGCAAGGAGGAGATCATCCGCCGCCTGCAGGAAAAGGGCAAAACAGCGATGGTCGGCGACGGGATCAACGACGCGCCTGCGCTGACCAGGGCGGATATCGGCATCGCGATCGGCGCCGGGACGGACGTAGCGATCGATGCGGCGGACGTGGTCCTGATGAACAGCCGCCTGACGGATGTGAGCGCGGCAGTCAGACTGAGCCGCAAGACCTACAGGACGATCCTGTGGGGGCTCTTCTGGGCGCTGATCTACAACTCGATCCTGATCCCCGTCGCGGCGGGGGCACTGAGCCCGCTCGGGATCACCATGGACCCCATGCTGGGCGCACTGGCTATGAGTCTGTCCAGCTTCTGCGTGGTCACCAATGCGCTGCGCCTCAACGGATTTGATATCAGGAGCAGCGCCAAAGATGAAAAGCTTAAGAATCCGGTGCAGACAAATGCGGACGGGAGGCTTTTGACACAATACATGCAGGAGAAAGAGGCTGCGGAACGCAGCAGAAAGGAAGCAGTAATGACAAAGACAA
>CACXGR010000297.1 GCA_902767235.1 uncultured Lachnospiraceae bacterium
CATCTGGAGGGTTCCTCCCTGCCCGTGGGCGGAGAGAGTACGCACTGCCTCCTCTCCGGACACAGGGGGCTTCCTTCGGCACGGCTCTTTACGGACCTGGACAAGCTCAAGGAGGGAGATACCTTCACGCTCACCGTCCTCAATGAGACCCTCACCTATGAGGTGGATCACATCTGGATCGTGGAACCGGAGGATCTGACCCATCTGGCGATCGAAGAGGGCCAAGATCTCTGTACCCTGATCACCTGCACGCCCTACGGGATCAACACCCACCGGCTCCTGGTGAGAGGACACAGGATCGCCAATGCGGATGGAGATGCGATGATCATAGCCGATGCGATCCAGATCCGCCCGGTATTTATCGCACCTTTCCTGGCGGTTCCGATCCTGCTCCTTCTTTTGATCTATGTGCTGATCAGCACGGCAGCCGGGAGGAGAAGCAGAAAGGACGGAAAGACGAAGTACCTGGAGGACAGAGGCCTTGAGGAAGCGGTACTCGAGCCGGAGGACCGGGACGAATTTATAGAAGCGATCCGTGCGATCGTAAGCAGCAGAAAGGGAAAAAGTGACTCCTAAAGGCAGAGACAGATCTCACAGAAAGGGCAAAGGGCCGCGCGGCATTCTGATCGCTTCGGCTCTGAGTGCCATGCTGTGGATGGGGGCGGTCACGTCGGCCCTGTGTCTTGTACTTTGGATGGATCCGCTCACTTCGGCTGCGGCGTCCGCGGAGAACGATCCCACGAAAGCGACCGAGATGGTTGACCTCGACAGGCGCGGCTCGATCTCGGTGACTTTCACCTGCTATGATGAGAAGACGGGAAAGACGTACCCTTTGACGGGTGGCTGTTCGGTCGGACTCTACAAAGTGGCGGATGTCATCGTGGACAACGGCTTCAAGTTCAGAACGGATGAGCGCTTTTCGTCCGCGGGCGAGATCCCGGCGACGGACGAGGCCCTGGACAAGGCAAACCAAAAGCTGGCGGCCGACATGGCGAAGATCGCCTCCGGCTATGAATACGATGTGAAGCCCCAAGCCATGGATGAGAAGGGGAAAGTATATTTTGACGGGCTGGAGGTCGGACTCTATCTCGTCAGGCAGGCGGAGAAAGGAAGCGGAGACAAGGAGTTTACGATCGCCCCTTTCCTGGTATCGGTCCCCGGACGCGGTTCAGACGGAGCGCTCATATATGATGTCGATGCCGCGACCAAGCCGATCCAAGTTGACAAAACAGTGCCGCCCGAACCCAAACCGCCTGTACCGGACAAGCCGCACAGAAGACTCCCCCAGACGGGGCAGCTGTGGTGGCCGGTCATGCTCATGGGGGCAGCAGGCGCCCTGCTGGTCATACTCGGACTTGCAGATAAGGCCAAAAAGTGATAAGGTGAGCAACGGACGATAAAGGGACATGCGACGCCACGCCGGTTGGGGATGGCGCACAGCGCTTCCCGGTTCAGCGGGAGACAGACAGCGATGACAGAGAAAGAGCTTCTGAAACTGAATAAGTCGGAGATGCTGGAGATCATGCTCGCACAGAGCAGAGAGATCGACTCGCTGAGAGAGCAGCTGGCAGAAGCCGAGGCCAGGCTGGAGGACCGCAGGATCACGATCGAAAAGGCGGGGTCTCTTGCTGAAGCTTCGCTAAAGCTGACCAAAGTCTTTGAGGAAGCGCAGAAAGCGGCGGACCTCTATCTGGAAAATGTGAAGAGATTGTAATTTACAATTTGTTTATTTGTGTATTTGTGATAAATGCGCTATAATTAGAAATAGATTTGTAATATTTCTAAAGGCGCTTAGAAAGGAACTCGTTTTATGAGCAAACGCAGATTCAACCGATCTGGTAAAAGATTAAGAACAGTATCTGCAGCGCTCGCTTTGGTGCTCACGTGCGGGACGCCGGGAATGCCTGCCATGGCGGCAGGCTCGATCCGGAACACCGAGTACGGCGGAGACGGCAGGGTAGAGATTGAGTTTGACACATCTGTCACCTACGGAGATCTGAAGGTATCCGTGGCAGATGAATCAGGCGGGAAGCGCAAAGTATCGGTGGTGGA
>CACXGR010000298.1 GCA_902767235.1 uncultured Lachnospiraceae bacterium
ATCAGAATGGTGCATCTGCCGGGACTGCGGAGAACGGCATAGTCTTCGATCGTGACGATATTGGGTACGCCCTTGAGCTGCATCATCAGATCGATCTCGGAACTGACGCCCTGCAAGAATTCTTCGATATCCCCCTCGGAAATGCGGTCGATCAGAAGGGATGTGGGAGGTGCCTGCATGGCGGAAGGACCAGAGGAGGAGTCCCATATAGTTCTCTTTGCGACGGGGTCCGTGGAGTTGTTGTAGGAACCCTGCAGATCGGGAGACTGTCCCCCGGGGATTCCGGAGACGCCCGTCTGTCCGTAGCGGCCGTGCCCGGGGGCGTTTTGAATAGAAACCGTATAGTCTGCGTCTTCATAAGCGCTGGCGGTATCTGTCTCCATATGCAGGACTTTCAGCGCGCAGGTGTATCTGGCACCCAGATCATCCCGCTCGATTTCGTAGACATTGCCGTAGGAACCTTTCCCCAGCTTTCTGGAGATACGCCAGTTCGGCCATACATTAGAAAGCTGCTTCTGCACAAATGCAATCTCGTAATTAGTATCGTAACTCATATCTTTTTACCGTGCCCATTCTGTCGTTTGTTTTGTTGCTTCTCAGTTCAATTGCTTTTCATTGACCGCTTACTTTTTAATAAACCATACATTCAGGTCGGTATCGGTATCGATGCCGCTGACCCGTCCGTAGCAGGAGTACTGCCAGAAAGTAAAGTCGTAGGGGATTTCCGGAGTGCTGTTGTAGTCCGCATACCAGAGGACGATGTCTTCTCCCAGACGGGACATATCAAGAATATCCGTCTCAGTGGAAGAGTTCGCATAGAGGGCAGGGGTATAACCTGCTTCTTTGATCACTTCACTGAAGGCGAGAACATCGTCTGTAAACTGCTTGCCGCTGATGTAGTTGATGCGGGCGTTGTAGTCCTCGACGACGATCTCGGGGTCATAGACGATGGGAAGTGTGAGCTCTACGCCGCTTTCTTTGATGATCTTGAGGCAAAGCTCTGCCTCTTCGCGGGCTTCCTTTTTGGTGACTGCCTGTGAAAAAACATAGGCGCCGACATCGAGACCCGCCGCTTTTGCGCGCTTGAGATTCTTGATGGCACGGGTGTCTCTGCGCAGATCGCCGGTGTGCATCGTGCGGTGAGCGACACGAACAAACACGAAGTCATAGCCGGCTTCCTTTACCTTGTCCCAGTCAATCGACTCCTGAAACTCGGATACATCTATGCCGCGGCGGATCATGTAGTCGTCGTCGCCCTCATATTGAAGGACTCCGTTGTCGTCATATTTCAGATATTTCCAGTTGTAGTTGTGAAGGGGGTATTTACCGGGGAAAGTCCTCATATGCCAGTTTTCCCAGGCTTTGATATATTTTTTCTGGAGCTTTGTGGGTGATGTGCTCTTTTTTTCTTCTTTTTCAGATGTGTCGGCAGCGCCTGTTGTGTTCGCGGTACCTGTCCCGGATGTGCTGCCGGTGCCGGCGGCATCCGCTGCCTGTCCGGAACTGCCCTGACCGGAGGTGCTGCCTGTACCGCTGCCGGATGCTGTGTCCGCAGCGGAACCCTGAGGTGCTTCTACGTCATGTCTTTCCGCGCTCTCTGTGTCTGCTGCGGAGGAAGCTGTTCCTGCAGAGAAATCCGCGCTTTCGGGAGCTTCGATCGGCAGAGTCAGGTCTATATCGTTTCCGGCCGTTTCCGGATGCAGGACAGACTCGACGGCATCGAGTCCAAGCCAGCTGCGGACCCTTCCGGAGAAGGTATCCGGCAGACTGTCTTCGTCCACAGCCTTCATCACTTTATAACCATGATTTTTGCCGAACCAGGGTCCAGCCACCACAAAAACTCCTCCGGCAATGAGCAGGAAGAGAATGATCAGGACTGAAATACATGCTGCTGTTCGGGAAATCTTTTTTTCCCCGGGATTATTCGGATTGTGTTTCATGCGCAGACTTCGGGGTCAGTATAATGTCCATCCGCAGAACCGGATGCGGCTCTTTCTGTCGCGGATGATTTAGTGGCTTTTGGTTTGGCGATAACAATGGATTTATTATAAACGCTTTTATAATATAGGGCAAATCAAATCCCCGGCATAAATGCAGGGCAGACCAAAAACCCTTACAGTTCAGACCCTGCTGAAAACAGTGCGCCTTTTGTGCATCACTATTTCGGTGGGGCGCTCCCGCTCCGTGAAAAACGTAGCGG
>CACXGR010000299.1 GCA_902767235.1 uncultured Lachnospiraceae bacterium
ACGCTCTTCCGCTCCTCCCGCGACAATGTCGAGAAGGCCTTCGGACTTTTGGAAAACTATGATGAAAAGGTCTATGAGGAGATCCTGGAGGAGGAGAAGAACATCGACCTGATCACAGACCGGGTAAGCCGGTATATCGTAGAGTTTCTGCCGCACGTCGGGGGCGAGCAGAACGCCGCGATCCTCAACCAGTATTATAAGGTCGTGACGGATTTCGAGCGCATCGGCGACCACGCGGTCAATATCGCGGACAATGCCAATGGCCTGCACAGCAAGCAGCGGAAGTTTACGGACGCCGCCATGAAAGAGCTGCATATACTGGAGGACCTTCTCCGGGAGATCCTCGACGAGGTGGACAGGGCATTTGAAAAGAGAAATGTGGACGCCGCATTCAACATCGAGCCGCTGCAGGAAGTGGCAAGCGAGATGGTGAATAAGCTCAAGAGACATCATCTCGACCGAATGGGAAGCGGAGAGTGTGACATCTATGTGGACGCCAATTTCGAGAACCTCATGTCCGACATGAAGAGGATCGCCGATGTCAGCACAAATATCGGTGAGGCCATACTGGTAAGAGTATATCCGGAACTGGCAGACAATGAGCACATTTACTTCACGGCGCTGCGCTCCGGAAAGAACGAGAGATTCAACAAGGCCTTCAATGAGGCCCATGAAAAATACACGGAAAGGTTCCGGAATTTGGATGAGAACGGTTGACAGAACCGTTACAATTTGGTAATAAATGATATGAAACATGAGTATCCGGTTACTGACGGATTTGTGGAGTACCACAGGGGAGCCGGATATAAGGAAAGAGCCGACCGTCTGGGCAGTAATGAGTAGTAGAGCCAAGCAATATTACCGTTACTGCCCTTACTTTATCTCTTAAGGAAACAGCAGCTAAGAGGTACCGGAAGTAAGGAACAACAAGAAAGGAAAGAGAGAATGGGCTACAAGAGTGATATCGAAATTGCGCAGGAATGTCAGATGCTCCCGATCACGGAGATCGCGGCAAAGGCAGGCATAGGGGATGAGTATCTGGAGCAGTACGGCAAGTACAAGGCCAAGATCGACTATAAGCTTCTCAAGGACTCCGACAGAAAAGACGGAAAGCTGATCCTTGTGACCGCTATGAACCCCACTCCTGCCGGAGAGGGAAAGACCACAACGACCATCGGCCTGGCCGACGGACTTCAGAAACTCGGCAAGAAGGTAATGGTGGCTCTGCGCGAGCCCTCCCTCGGACCGGTCTTCGGCATCAAGGGCGGCGCAGCCGGCGGCGGCTATGCACAGGTCGTCCCCATGGAGGACATCAACCTTCACTTCACCGGTGACTTCCACGCGATCGGCGCAGCCAACAACCTGCTGGCAGCCATGATCGACAACCATATCTATCAGGGCAATGAGCTGAACATCGATCCCCGCAAGATCACCTGGAAGAGATGCGTGGACATGAACGACCGTCAGCTCCGCTTCGTCGTGGACGGCCTGGGCGGAAGAGTCAACGGAACGCCCCGCGAGGACGGCTATGATATCACCGTTGCCTCCGAGATCATGGCGGTACTGTGCCTGGCCAGCGACATCACGGACCTCAAGAAGAGACTGTCCAGGATCATCATCGGCTACACATACGGCAAGGTGAGCGAGCAGAAACCCGTCACGGCCGGCGACCTGCACGCAGAGGGCGCTATGGCGGCGCTTCTCAAGGATGCGCTCAAGCCCAACCTCGTTCAGACTCTGGAGCACGTGCCGGCGATCGTGCACGGCGGCCCCTTCGCCAACATCGCACACGGCTGCAACTCCGTGACAGCTACAAAGATGGCCCTCAAGCTCGCGGATTACGCGGTCACAGAGGCCGGTTTCGGCGCCGACCTCGGCGCAGAGAAGTTCCTGGACATCAAGTGCCGCATGGCAGGCCTTCGTCCCAACGCAGTCGTCATCGTCTCCACGGTCAGGAGCCTGAAGTACAACGGCGGCGTGGCCAAGGCGGATCTTGGCACAGAGAACCTCGAGGCGCTCGAGAAGGGCCTTCCCAACCTCTTAAAGCACGTCAGCAACATCCGCGACGTGTACGGCCTTCCCTGTGTGGTCGCGATCAACGAGTTCCCTACGGATACAGCAGCAGAAGTGAAGCTTGTCGAGGACAAGTGCAAAGAGCTCGGCGTCAACGTCGTTCTGTCCCAGGTATGGGCCAAGGGCGGTGAAGGCGGCAAGGCACTCGCCGAGGAGATCATCCGCCTCGTGGAAGAGCCTTCCGATTTCCGCTTCTCCTATGAACTTGACGGAACCATCGAGGACAAACTGACCCAGATCGCCACCAAGATCTACGGCGCCCGCGGCGTAGTCATGACGGCAGATGCAGCCAAGCAGGCCAAGCAGCTCGAGAGCATCGGCTTCGGCAACTGCCCGATCTGTGTGGCCAAGACCCAGTACAGCCTGACAGACGATCCCAAGAAGCTCGGCGCGCCCAAGGACTTTGACATCACGGTCCGCGGCGTCAAAATATCGGCGGGCGCAGGCTTTGTCGTCGCCCTGACCGGCGATATCATGACCATGCCCGGCCTTCCCAAGGTCCCCGCGGCGACCAAGATCGACGTGGATGAGAACGGAAAGATCACCGGCCTGTTCTGACCTTTCCTATACGAAGGGGGACAAATAAAGGCCTCTGATATCGATTACAAAAAAAGGGGAAAAGGTCAAAAAAGACCGAATGGCAGTCAAATCCGAACCTGTTCATCGCGGGCGGTTGGGAGTAATATAACCACTGTCAGCAAGAGCTGACAAACAATTACCCCCCTATACATTATTAACATCCCCTAAGAGATGGAGCTCCGTGCT
>CACXGR010000300.1 GCA_902767235.1 uncultured Lachnospiraceae bacterium
GAGACACAGGCAGAGCCGGCGGCAGAGACGCAGGCGGAGTGAGATTGAGGGCCAGCCATGAAGAAAACGATTGCATATCTTTTGACGGGTTTCCTGCTGACCGGCCTCCTGGCAGGCTGCGGTGCAGAAGAAGGACCCAAAACAGCAGATCAGGAAACGACGGCAGCCGGTGAAACGGCTGATCCGGCAGAGAATCCTGCGGATTCGGGGAACACCGGTGCAGTTTCTGCGCCGGAAGCCGAGAAAAAAGTGTTCCATATATATAGTATGGGTGAAGACTTTAAGAGCAGGGTGCAGGACTACTATCCGGACTATGAGGCGACAGGCGACAACACCGGAATGATCGGTGATACGGAAGTGAGATGGCACATCTACACGGACGAGGCGGAGTACAGGGAGACACTGGATGAAAGGCTTGCGAGGCAGCTGGCGGCGTCCGGCAGAAGCGAAGCGGCGCCCGGAGACAGCAGCGCAATTGCAGATACGTCTTCAGAGGGAGCGTCCGCTGAGACGGCTGAAGAGGGCGCAAGCTATGAGAGCAGCGAACCGGAAGAGCCGATCTCGCCGGATGACAGGATCGATCTCTATGTGGTGGAAGAAAACTACCTCAGAGACTACGTGGAAAAAGGATATTCCCTGGATGTCATGGCCGATGTTGGGCTGACGACCCAGGAACTGGCGGACCAGTTCCCCTACACACAGCAGATGGCTCTGGATAAGGAGGGCAGGCTCAAGGCAGTCACCTGGCAGGCCACGCCCGGCGTCTTTGCATACCGCAGGTCTATTGCCAAAGAAGTGCTGGGAACCGACGACCCCGAAAAGGTCCAGGAGGCGGTCAGTGACTGGGATGCTTTTGCGGAGACGGCGGAACGGGCTGCGGAAGAGGGCTTTTATATGCTCTCCAGTTATGACGACGCCTACCAGGTCTATGCGGATAATGTCTCGGGGCCCTGGGTGGAGGACGGCTATCTGAATATCGACCCGCATCTAGAAGAATGGGCAGTTCAGACACGTGAGCTTGCAGATAACGGATATATACACGGAACAGAGCAGTGGAGCGACGAGTGGAGAGCGGATCACACCGGAGACGGTGAGGTGTTCGGATTCTTCTATTCGAGCTGGGGGATCCAATATACGCTGCAGAGCAAGGCGGAAGGAAACACGGACCGGGATGAAGAGGACGGCGAAGAGTCGGATGTCACCAGCGCGTCCGGCGACTACGCAGTCTGCAAAGGCCCCGAGCCCAGCCATTTCGGCGGACAGTGGATCGTCGCGGCTCCGGGCAGCACGGACAACAAACTGGTCCGCTCGATCATGCAGACCATGACCTGCGACCCCGCCGTCATGAAGAAGATCACTTCTGATATCCATGAATTTACCAATACGGTGAGCGGCATGAAGGAACTGGCTGAGAGCGACTACAAAGCGGAGGTTCTCGGCGGACAGAACCCGCTGCCGGTCTTCGTGGAAGTGGCGCAGGAACTCAATCAGAGGTATGTCACTTCTTATGATGATGATCTTGACACCGGTTTTCAGGTCACCATGCAGGACTATTTCCTGGGCAGGACCTCCCAGACCGATGCGCTCGAACTGTTCAGAAAAGTGGCGCTGAGCAAATACGAAGAGCTGAAGGACAGAGGAGAAGAAGAGATAGAGGAAGAGGAATAGGACGTCAAAAGAGAAATACGTTGAAATGCCGGGCACTTGAAGAAGGTGCCCGGCATTTTGCACGGTCAGGTGAAAGGTATGCGCTGGCCCGCTCCGTCACACGAGCAGCTGCAGCTTGTGAGGAAACAGATCCACGGTGATACAGCTGGATTTGCAGAGCACTTCGCCGTCTGTGTGCACCCACAGAGGCGTGCTGCTCCGGATCGTAAAGCTCTTTCCCTGATCAGAGAAGAGCCCGTCGAATTTCAAGTGGTTTCCATCGTAAGCGGTCGGAAAGATCCGGAAGAAATTCATGCGGTTGAGGTTTCCGGCGCCGCACATGTTCAGAAGGCCGTCACTGTTTACGGCATCGGGACAGAATTTGAACCCGCCGCCTTCGTAGCAGGTGTTCATGATAACGGCAAAAAGGGTGCGGGGATACTTCCTGCTCACGCCGTCACAGGTGATCTTCATGTTCACCATGGGACTCGCCAGGATCATGTGGATCGCCTCGCTTATATAGATCAGTTTGCCCATCCTGATGTAGTTGAGCAGCGTCTTGAGCGCCGAACTGTCCGCCTGTTGACAGACCGCCGCGTCGAAGCCTATGCCGGCGCTGATATTAAAGAGCCTCACGGAAGAGGGATCCGGGGAGACGCTGCCATCCGGCAGGCGGTCCCTGCAGCAGGACGGCGCCAGAGGCCTGTGGGTAAAGGGGTCCAGAAGAGACGACTGGTTGTGGTAGGTCACTCTTCCTATATCGCAGGTGCGGACGACCCGGCCGCGAAGAATGGAGTCGACCAGTTCATCCCGGCGTCTGCTGATCCCGATGCCTTTGACGAGGTCGTTACCCGAGCCGGTCTGGATGAATCCGACTCTTGTGTGTTCAAAGTCCCGGATTCCGTTGACCACCGCGTTCATTGTGCCGTCACCGCCCAGGATGACCAGATCGCAGTCCTCCCCTTTGGATGTCAGTTCGGCGCAGATCTTTTCGATCGTGTTGGATCTTGAAGAAAAATGAACCTTATAGGGAACGCCGCACTGACGGAAACGCTTTTCTATTTTATCCCATTTACTTTTGCCGCGGCCTGAGCTGCTGGAGGGGTTTACGATAATATGAAACATTTCTACCTCCGGGTGGATACCTGAGAATGATTGATACTCCAAATATATTATCATATTCGTCAATAACTTTGGCATTTTTTACAGAACGTTTTCAAGATGTATGTGTTATGATGATGGTGTAGGCAGAGTAGGATCGTGCGCGTGAAGTGCCGGATGAACAGGGAGTTGTCACCCGGACGAAAAGCAGGGGATATCCCGTGCTTGCGGTGTATGTTCCGCATCCCGCTGCTGCATAATATGGGATCATATCTCCTTATGTAGCATGGATCGCTTCAGCTGTGTAAGGAGGTTTTTATTATGGCTGAGAATGAGAGATTCATGTCAGGTTCCATGTGGCTTCAGTCACTGGGAGAATTCAAGAAGCTGAATGTCATCGCTTTCTGTGGAATGATGTGTGCGGCTGCCATTGTGCTCAACATGGTGGCGTCCATTACCATCGGACCCTATATCCGCATCGGGTTTTCCGGACTGCCCAATCAGGCTGTCGCCTATCTCTTCGGTCCCGCCGTGGGCGGGATCTTCGGCGCCGCACTGGATGTGATCAAGTACCTGATCAAACCGGAAGGGGCATTCTTTCCGGGTTTTACGGTGAGCGCCGCGCTCGGAGGGATCATTTACGGCGCCGTGCTCTATAAAAGAAAGATCACGCCGGTCAGAGTTTTTACAGCGCAGCTGATCGTCAAGGTATTTGTCAACATCCTGCTCAATACGCTCTGGCTCAATATGCTGTACGGGAAGGCGTTTACGGCGCTTCTTCCAGCCAGGATCGCATCCAACGCCGCGATGCTTCCCGTCGATACGCTCATGATGTATGTGATGCTGCAGGCGGTAGACCGCACAGTGCGGAGATATTTTGAAAAAACGAGGTGAATGCGCTATAATAGTGCTCATCACAATAGACGGAGGGTACAGCGATGTTTGGTGAACAGGACAAAGAAAAAGGCGCAATGGAGAAGCTCAACGAGATCGCCATGGAAATGCAGGAAATGGAAGAGAGCATGGCGTTCATGGATGAGTACGCACAGAAGTTCTATAAGCTCGCGCGGGAGGATGAGAAGTCGTTTCGCCGCGCAATGAGCAGGGAAATCTCCAAAGAGAATAAGGAATAAGAACAGCTAATGTAAAGACAGAGCTGCGAGGGGAGAACGGATC
Organism: uncultured Lachnospiraceae bacterium; assembly: GCA_902767235.1. GTDB lineage: Bacteria > Bacillota > Clostridia > Lachnospirales > Lachnospiraceae > CAG-791. The sequence goes on from CACXGR010000300.1 coordinate 3,925, forward strand.
TCCTTTCGCAGCTCTTTTTTGCGTGCATTCACAGACGCTTATGCGGCCCGCCAAAATATAGCAAAATGCGATTCAATAGCACGTATTTGCCGATCTTGTGCGAATAATGATATAAAAGCAAACTGTAAAGCTATAGATGGGGCGACACGAAGAAAACTATAATGAGGGCATATTTGAATGATGGTGGGTATCTATACAGCTCCGGAAGCATCAACCGCCTTTCGGACTGTATCAAGCAGAAGGGCTCTGCCGGCAGGGAGAGCGAAAGGAGATTCAATATGGCGATCGCAGTGAGCGAAAACGGACGGATCTTTACCATACATACAGCCAGCACGACCTATCAGATGATGGCTGACAAATACGGAGTACTTCTTCATTTGTATTACGGCCGGCGGTCGGAAGGAACTATGGATTACCTTTTGACCTATCATGACCGCGGCTATTGCGCCAACATTTACGATGCGGGAGAAGACAGGACATATTCTCTGGACTTTTTGCCCCAGGAGTTTCCGGTCAGCGGGACGGGAGACACAAGGAGCACTGCGCTGAACCTGGAGTACGGCAGCGGTATCTGCGGATGCGATCTCCGCTTTGAGAGCTATGCGGTCAAGGACGGAAAGTACGGACTGAAGGGGCTTCCCGCTGTATATGCCTCTGAGGACGAGGCGCAGACGCTGGAGATCACACTGGCGGACACAGCCGGAATGATCAGGGCCAAACTGCTCTACGGCGTTCTGCCCGGTCTCGATATCATCACCAGAAGCGTGATCATCACGAACACATCCCGGGAAGAAGTGCGCGTCACAAAGATCATGAGTGCATCTCTGGACCAGGTATACGGCGACTATGACCTGATCACATTCTACGGACGCCATTGCATGGAGAGAAATTTCCAGAGAAATGCGGTGGCACATATGGAGCAGTGGATCGGGAGCAGAAGAGGCGCTTCATCCCATCAGTTCAATCCGATGATGATCCTGGCGGAGCGTGGCACAGACGAGACGGCCGGCGGCTGCTATGCCATGCAGTTTGTCTACAGCGGCGGTTTCAGCGGCTGCGCCGGTATGGATCCGTTCGGACAGACGAGAATGCAGCTGGGACTCATGCAGGAAAAATTCAACTATCCGATCGCACCCGGAGAGTCCTTTACCGCGCCGGAAGTGATCATGAGCTATTCCGGCAGCGGCCTTGAAAAGCTCTCCGATAATCTGCACAGATGCATACGCAGACACGTCCGCCGCGGAAAGTGGCGCGACAAGATCTGTCCCGTGCTGCTCAACAGCTGGGAGGCTTACTACATGGACTTCGACGGGGCCGACATCCTCGCACTGGCAGAGCAGGCTGCACTGCTGGGTATGGATATGCTGGTCCTGGATGACGGCTGGTTCGGAAAGAGAAATGACGACTCCTCAGGGCTGGGCGACTGGTATGTCAATGAGGAGAAGCTGGGCGGCAAGATGAAGGAACTCATCTATTGGGTCCACAGAAAGGGACTCAAGTTCGGCCTGTGGGTGGAGCCGGAGATGGTCAATGAGGACAGTGATCTCTACCGCGCGCACTCGGACTGGGCGATGGTCATTCCGGGCCGCAAGCCGGTTCGCGGAAGAAGCCAGCTGGTACTGGATTTCTCCAGAAAAGAAGTTGTGGATTCGATCTTTGAGAGCATCTGTAAAGTGCTGGATATGGGGCCGGTAGACTATCTGAAGTGGGATTACAACCGCAGCATCTCCGATGTGTATTCGTACGCGGCGCAGAACCAGGGAAGCGTGCTGTACGACTACATTCTCGGGCTCTACGATTTTCTTGAGCGGCTGACACAGAGATATCCCGATATGCTGATCGAGGGATGCAGCGGCGGCGGCGGCCGCTTTGACGCGGGCATGCTCTATTACACGCCGCAGATCTGGTGCAGTGACAATACCGATCCCATTGACCGCCTGCGGATCCAGTACGGCACGTCCTTCGGGTATCCTGCCTGCACAATGGGCGCCCATGTGTCGGTGAGTCCCAACGAACAGGACGGGAGAGTGACGCCCCTGAGCACAAGAGGAATCACTGCTATGTCCGGTACCTTCGGCTATGAGCTCAACCCCGAGAAGCTGTCCGCGGAAGAAAAAGAGGAGATCCGCCGTCAGATCGCAAGAAGAAATGAGCTGGCCGAGCTGATCGCGAACGGCACTTACTACAGACTGAGCGATCCATTTAAAGGCGAGACGGCCGCATGGGCTTTCGTCTCCGAGGATCGGAGTGAGGCGCTCTTAAACGCCGTCAATCTGGAAATCCACGGCAACAGGCCGGTCACATATATCCGTCTGAGAGGACTTGAGCCCGGCGCGTTTTATGAGGATGAAAACGGAAAGGTCTATCCCGCTGACGCGCTCATGCAGGCAGGGATCCCGATGCCGATGCCTTTTGGAGACTACGGCAGCACGCAGATACTTTTCAAAAAGAAATAAAAGTCTGCGTCAGTTGTTCCGTCATGTCTTCTTGTCGATGGCGTTCTCGCTCCTCCATTTTCGCGGCGAGACGCCATACACGTTCTTGAAAGCTCTGGAGAAGTGAAGCTGGTTGGGATATCCGACGGCACAGCCGATCTCGTTGATGGAATAGCTGGTGAGCTTCAGCAGTTCCGCTGCCTTGATCATGCGGTAACTGATCAGAAATTCCTGAGGGGATCTGCCGACTGATTCTTTGAATATTTTGCCAAAATAGCTCCGGTTGAGGCCGGAGCTTTCGGCGATGTTCTCGACGGTGATGTCGTTCATGTAATTGTGTTCGATGTAGGCGAGGGCTTCCTTGATGTAGAAGTCCTTCACTTTATCTGTGGAAGGGCGGTAATCCCTGACGGACCTTGTCAGGGCGTCGATAAAGATATAGAGGTGGCCGATCAGATGCAGCGGCGCCTCTTTTTTGTTGTGGACAATATACAGCATTTCGTCCCTCATGACCGCTTCGAATTCGCGGTGCACGGGATTGTAGACCGGCTGATTGACCGAGAGCCCGGTGATCTCCAGTGACTCCTTGGCCCTTAAGCCGTCGAATTCCAGCCAGCAGTACTCCCAGGGGATCCGCTCGTCGGCGACATATGTCGTGATCTGCCTGGGCGAGATCAGAAAACCCTGTCCGGCTTTGAGCGTCGCTGTATGATTCCGCCCGTTGCCGTCCTGCCACATAAAGGTGCCCTTGCCGCCGAGTATGTAGTGAAACAGATAGTGATTGCGGATCGCCGGACCAAAAGAGTGGGCAGGCGCGCAGTCCTCCCTTCCAAACTGATACAGGCCAAGATCCACAAAATTCATGTTCGGAAAAATAGAAAAATCCTGTGCCATTTATTGATTCTCCCACATGTTTATGCCATTTTGCAATGTGATATGTATAAATCGAGATAAAAACGGCAAAATGATATAAATGCAATGCTATAAAGCTATTATAAGTCGAATAATGGCATATTACAATAAGTTTACAGAGTTGAAAAACAGTAGATGGAAAGTAAACGGCGGGGTTTACGGGCGACAGCGGGGTGTGCGATTTGGAAGAAAGAAGAAAGAAAGAGTTTCTTGAAAACAGTGATTACTTCTTTGAGACAAAAGGAAAAACAAGTGCATCTGCTTATGTATGTCTGGATTTCTGTGGATTTGAGCACTGCCTGCCGAGACACAGTTACGGCCCTGACATCAGGAAAAACTATGTGATCCATGTGGTACTGGACGGAAAAGGGATGTTGGATCACATGGGCAAAAGATGGTGGATCGAAAAAGGGCAGGCCTTCATTCTCTACCCCGGTGAGGAGAATACCTATTACGCCGACAAGAACGAACCCTGGTATTACTGCTGGATCGGATTTCACGGCGACGGGGCGGAAAGGATCCTGGAGAAGATCGGGTTTTCCAGGTCCAGGCCTGTACTCACGCTGGGGGATGTGTCCGGGACGGAGAGGATGATCATGGAGATGCTCTCATCCAAGTCGCTCTCCCTGGACGGCAAGCTGCTGAGGAGCGCCTGCATGCTGAAGATCTTCTCGGAGATGATCGCGGAGGGAGCGCAGGGGTCGGAATCCGTGGAAACACTGGGAGAGGTCTCTTATTCCGAGTATGCAGTCAGGTATATCAACAATCATTTCTCTGAAAAGATCCGGATCAGAGACCTGGCGGAAAGGATCGGGATTTCCAGAAGCTATCTGGTAAAGCTCATGAAACAGGAAACGGGAATGTCTCCGCAGGAATTTCTGATCGAGACGAGAATGCGAAGGGCCAAGGATCTCTTGACCAGGACCCATGATCCGATCCGAAACATTGCATCGGAATGCGGGTACGATGACGCACTGGCATTCTCCAAGGTTTTCAAGTCCAGGTTCGGCATGAATCCCAGCGATTACAAGCAGACTTTCGGAAAATCTTCCCGAGAAAAGCTATGATTTGATCACGTTTACAAATGTTGCACAATTAACAGGCGCCAGTTTCGTGCATCATCTGCCAAATTTACCGATTCTAATAACGGATTATGCAAATTTTGCCGAAATTAATACCAATCGTATTGTAAAAAAATACATAATTCTATAGAAGTTCAACATAATTCCATGGTCGGTGTTGAAATGAAAAGATAAACTTTGGTTGACACAGTCCAAATAGGACTGCATTTATGAACGGATCTCATGTGAATGAGCTCGCTTCATTCACGGCGGATCTCATCTACAAAAGGAGGGCTTTTATGAAAATGAAAAAGGTTTTGGCTATCGCTCTGGCAGGCGCTATGGCGCTTTCCCTTGCGGCATGCGGCGGCGGTTCCAGCTCCGGCGGTTCCAGCTCCGGCTCTGCCGATGCAGGCTCTGCTGATGCAGGCGCGGCTTCGTCCGGTGCGCTGACCATCAACATCTGGGACGCCAACCAGCAGGCAGGTATCCAGGAGATCTGCAACGACTGGACAGCACAGGGCAATCCGGAAGTTAAGGTCGAGGTCATTGACTGGGACAACTATTGGACACTGCTTGAAGCGGGCGCTTCCGGCGGACAGCTTGCAGATGTTTTCTGGATGCATTCCGACTACGCACAGATCTACATGGAAAATGATATCCTGCTGGATCTGACGGATTACATTGCAAAAGACGGTGTTGATATGAGCATCTATTATCCCGACATCGCCGCGATCTACACTCGTTCGGACGGCAAGATCTTTGCGCTTCCCAAGGATCATGACACCATCGCGCTTCTTTATAACAAAGCGCTCTTTGATCAGGCGGGCATAGATTATCCGACTGACAACTGGACCTATCAGGATATGTATGAAGCGGCAAAGGCGATCACAGAGGCGACGCCCGATGATACTTACGGCTATGCCCTCAATACTTCCAATGATCAGGACGGCTGGTATAACTACATCTATTCCTATGGCGGAAATGTCGTCAATGCGGAAAAGACCGACACAGCCATCGATTCCCCCGAATCCAAGGCGGCTATGGAGATGGTCCGCATGATGCTCACTGTTGCAACACCGCAGGCAGTCGTAGCAGAGTCCGGCACTGATTCTCTTTTCCAGTCCGGCAAGGTCGGCATGATCACACAGGGATCCTGGATGATCAATTCCTTCTACACAGCTGAGAACAGCAAAGATTATGCATGGGCAGAGATCCCTTACTTCGACAGGAACGGCGACGGAGCCTGCCAGAAAGATGAGAGATGGACCTGCTACAACGGACTTGGCTGGGCAGCAGCTGCCAATACTGCAAATCCTGATGCGGCGGCAAGCCTGATCGAGTACCTCTGCTCCAAGGACGCACAGGTCAAACAGGCACAGCTCGGTGTCACGATGGCCGGTATCCCCGGAATCTCTGATGATTTCGCAAACGCATTTGAGGGAATGGATGTTTCCGCATTTACCAAAGTTGAAGAAGACGGAACACTTTATGCACGCCCCGGCACACGTAATTCCGGTGTGTGGCAGACACCTATGAAGCAGGCAGGCGGTTTCCTTGACGCATGGCAGGCTCCCGATGATCCGCAGGCTATGTCCGATGCATGTGACAGAGTCGCGAAGATGATCCGTGACGCTATCGCAGCAGAGTAATCGGTTTTTCTCATCGAAGCTTTAAAATGATACTGCGGGCTGCCGGCCAAGGACGGCAGTCCGCTGATCATTCTTCTTCATGAAAGAGGAGGCAAAGCATGAAGGAAAAGAAAAAGATGACGCTCAGAGCAAAGAAGGAAGCGCTATGGGGATATGCCTTTGTGGCACCTACCATGCTCGGGCTGATCATTCTCAACTTTTATCCGGCCATCAATACGGTCTATCAGTCATTCTGCAAGACGGGTGATTTCGGCAAGGGCAACACATTTGTCGGGCTTGCCAATTATCAAAAAGCGTTTGCAGATCCGGAGATCTGGCAGTCCCTGCTCAATACGGTGAAATATGCCGTTATCGAGGTTCCGCTCGGAGTAGTGATCGCCCTGCTGCTCGCAGTCTTTTTGAACAACAACAAATTGAAGGGAGTATCTGCATTCCGCACGATTTTCTTCCTGCCCATGGTCTGCGCGCCCGCTGCTGTCGCGATGGTCTGGAAGTGGCTTTACAACCAGCAGTTCGGTCTGTTCAACAATATTCTTCATAAGAATATTGCCTGGATATCTGATCCGAAGATTGCCTGGATCTCCGTCGGCATCATCGGCGTATGGTCGATCATCGGCTATAACATGGTCCTGTTCATTTCCGGACTGAAAGAGATCCCGGGTGACTACTATGAGGCGGCTTCGATCGACGGCGCGACCGGGATCAACCAGTTCTTTAACATCACGGTCCCGCTCCTTAGCCCGACCACATTCTTTATCGTACAGACACGTGTGATCGGCGCTCTGACGATCTTCGACCTTATGTTCATGGTCATGGACAAGACCAATGCGGCGCTGCCCAAGGTCCAGTCCACCGTGTATGTTTTCTATAAGTATACATTTGACCAGGGCAATAAGGGCTACGGCGCGGCGATCGTTATGATCCTCGTTGCTTTCATCATGTTGGTCACTGTGGTCATGCAGCGCGCTGAGAAGCGCTTCGTGTTCTATAACTGAGAAAGGGGGGAATGATTCATGGAAAGTGCACAGACGAAAGACAGGATCCGAAGAATAATCATCTATGTCATCCTGATCATCATGGCTTTTATCATGCTGGTTCCCTTCGCGTGGATGATCCTCACAGCGCTCAAGACAAACCAGGAGGCGATCTCTGTCGACCCCTTCTATATTTTCCCGCATAACGGGTGGCACTGGGAGACATTCGGAGAGGTTTGGAAGAGCTACAACTTTGTACTGCTGTATAAGAACACGCTGCTCATGATCTTATTCCGCGTGATCTGCGCATGCCTGACTGCTACCATGGCGGGCTATGCTTTCGGAAGACTGGAGTTCCCGGGAAGGAACTTCCTGTTCTCCCTGGTCCTGATCCAGATGATGATCCCTTCCACGATCTTCATCATTCCGCAGTACCTCATGGTCTCTTCACTGGGATGGCTCAATACAACGGCGGGACTTGTCTTCCCCGGTATTGTAACTGCCTTCGGCACATATCTACTGAAGACGGGCTATCAGGGACTGCCAAAGGATCTGGAGGAAGCGGCCGGTATTGACGGCTGCAACATCGGACAAAAGTTCCTTTTGATCATGATGCCGCTGACCAGGTCTTCCATGGTGTCGCTCGGCATCTTCACAGCACTGTTTGCATTCAAGGATCTGATGTGGCCCATGATCGTCTGCTCCAGCGTACAGACGACGACGCTTGCAGCCGGCCTTGCAAAGGCACAGGGACAGTACGGAAGCAATTATCCTCAGATGATGGCTGCCGCAGTCCTGGCAGTTGTACCGATGATCGTGATCTACGTTATCTTCCAGAAACAGTTCGTCGAAGGTATTGCTACTTCCGGCGGTAAACTGTAAAGGCGGCATATTCGAAAAATGAGCTGCAGTATGCAGCTCATTTTTTTCGGTTAGGGGAAGAGATCATGTGATATCATGTGGCGCAATCTTCTCGAAGAATGTAAAATATAAGGGCCTGTCGGGCAGACCGCGCCGGCAGGCGGCGCAGACCGGCTGTTCACAGTATATTTGGAAAGAAAAACACGGAGTTCGAAAATGGATCACAAAAACGGACGCTTCACCAAGTGGCGGAAAGCAGAGAAGGACAAGATCCTAAGGATCCCCGGCACAGGCAAAAAGATCGAGTATATTTGGGAATACTACAAGCTCTGGATCATAGGAGCCGTTTTCCTCATATGGTTTGTGACATTTGCCGTCCGCCAGTACACGACAAGTCTGAGGGATTACTGGTGTTACATGATCTTTGCCAATACTTATGCAGATGCAGGCGACCACTCCGATCTGTGGGAGGATTATGTCGAGTATGCGGGGTTTGACCTGACCGAGAAAGCCGTCAGATTTGACGCGAACTCCTATTTTGACTACTTAAAAGGCGTCACCGGAAACAGCTATTTTGAGGCTTTTGTCGCATATGCGGACAGCGGAACGCTGGATGCGATCGTGATGGGACGGGATTCTCTGACCGCCCTGGGAAAGACCGGGAGACTCCTGGATCTGGAGAGCGATGCGTGTTCTTCGATCCGGGCCAAATACGGAGACCGTTTTCTCTATGCAGTGCCGCTTGACAAGGAATACAGTACGGGCGAGGTGCCTGTCGGCATTGATATCAGTGACAGCCGCCTTGTGACAGAATACGGGATCTATTCAGAGCCGTGTGCGATCGGGATCGGCGCCTTGTCAGATAATGTGGAGTCTGTGGAACGGTTTCTCGATTTTCTGTTCAAATAGGAGGAGACAGGGATCATGCTGTATTATTTAACACTGTTTTTGGTCTTCTGGGCGCTGATCTATACTGCTGCCAGATTCCTTCAGTACTTCAGGATCGTCAGGAATTATAAAGAGGAGACCCGGGCCGTCGTCAGGCAGGTGCGTGATCATACGCCTTCGCATCCCAAAGAGCCGCCGGCGCTTGACGTTCTTCTCTCTTATGAGATCGGAGGAGAGGAGAAGACTTCCGAGATCATTGTTCCGCGGGAGCAGGCAGCCCGCTATCAGGTGGGGAACAGCGTCGGGATCTGCTATTATGTGGAAGAAAACGGCACGGTTCATATCGCAACTTCCGGAGACGCGCCGCGAAAGCTTATGTACGCTTATCTGGCGGCGATCATTCTGGAGATTGTGATCTATGTGGTGATTTGGCGTATCCTGCTGTAATTGGGGGGAGACTGATATGAATACGATGATACAGGGCTTTTTGGATAATGACAGCTTCTTCGGCAGATTCATGACGAAGCTGGGCATCATCATTGCCGCCAATATCATGTTTGTGCTGCTGAGCGTGCCTTTCTTCACCATCGGAGCGGGATTGGAAGCGCTCTACTTTGTCATGTTCAGGACGCTGAGAAACGAAGGCGTGGTCAACCCTTTTAAGGAATTCTGGAGCGGGCTGAAAGCGAACTTCAAGCAGGCGACGATCGCCTGGATCCTGTTTGTTTTGCTGATCGCATTTCTGCTGGCGGACATCCGGATCTGCAATGCGGCCGGCGGAGCACTGGATTATCTCAAGATCGGTGTATATGCTGTCGGCGCCGTGGCGCTCATCATATATTTATATCTGATTCCCGTGATGGCTGCCTTTGAGGATACGCTGCCGCACCTGATCCGGAACGCGGTCTATTTTCTGGGTAAAAAGCCATGGAAAGCAGCGGTGATCCTGTTTTTTGATATCTTTCCCTTTGTTCTCACCTTTTCGGATCTGCAATCTCTGCCGCTCTACGCATTTTTGTGGGTGCTGTGCGGATTCGGGCTTCAGGCCATGCTCGCCGCGACGCTTCTGCTGCCGGAATTTGCACCTTACCTTCCCGCAAAGAAAGACGATGAGGAGGACGCAGCCGCAGAAAGAGAAGAGCATACCATGACAGAAGAGCAGATCCTTGAAGATATGCGCAGGCTGGACGGACTGTAAGATCAGTTTTTAAGTGAAACACGGCCAAATATTTAAAAATATAGTTAACAAATATTTAAAATCTCCCTTTAAATGTTGCATTTATGTAATTAATATATTACAATAATGTTACATTTAAAGGGAGATTTTTCAATGAAACGATTATTGGCTGTATTTCTCACATCGTGTATGGTCGCAGGACTTGCCACACCGGCAGGCGCAGGATTTTTGACAGAACTGAAGGCAAATACCAACGCCGCCATGAGCAATATGAGCGGCACTTCAAACCGCACGGAAGTATCCGCTGAGGGTGCCGGAAACTTTGACAGAGCGATCAGCGAACTGTATGACCAGTCCATGTATGCCACGGACGAGGAGGTCATTGCTTCAGCAGAGAAGATGGACTCCGATTTTTCAGCGATCGAGCGTAAGGTCGGAACAGATGCTGCAGACCTGATCGATTATCTGAAATATTATGAGGCGGCAAAGAGCAGCTATATTGCCGGCACAGACAACAGCCGTCAGAATTTTGACGGAAGCATCATCAAGGAGTGGGAGAGACAGGGAGAATATACTTCCTATGTTATGCCCGCGTCAGATGTGATCATGACGGCGATCCCCAGGGTAAAAGTCACGGAATGCGATGTGGACGGCAGATCCGCAAGACTGAACATCTATGAGTGGATGACGATCGGCTATGCGCCTTTCGAGTCGGAAGAAGTCAATGCGACAGCGTACGGATATAATTTCTCCCTCAATGTAGAAAAGGATCAAAAAGGTTTCTGGACGATTGCTTCTGTAGATGACACCGACCAGAACTTTGACTGGATGGCGGAAGAGGCCGCCTATGCGGCCAGCGCCGAGGCGTCGGCATACAGCGGCAGCCAGGTGATATCGGAAGACGGAAGCAGGGAAATGATGGCGGCTGCGGCAGCCAAATCCTATACTTACAATGTTTCCAATGCGATCGCCTATGCCGATAAGTACTGCATCAATTACAATTCTTCCTACAACAGCTACAAGGGAAGAGGCGGCGACTGCGCCAATTTCGTCTCACAGTGCCTGTATGCGGGCGGATTCAAGCAGGACTCCGACTGGTACAAACACAGTGTGGCCTGGATCAACGTCATGAGACAGATCGCACACTTCAAGGCTTACGGAAATTTCCTCAATGCCAAGAACGAAAACCTGATCAAGGGAAATCCGATCTATTTTGACTGGAACGGCGACGGTGTCTACGACCATGCGACGATCTGCGTCGGTCGAAACAACAGCGGTACGGCGATCCTGGATTCCCACACAAAGGATCTCTATCACGCGACATGGACAAACTGGAGTTTCAAAAAAGCAGCGACAATCCAGCTTCACGGATCGGGCAGCGCCTCCACTGTTTCCGGCGGCTCATTTAAGACAGACAGCAACGGCAAGTATTATGTGTATTCGGACGGCACGCGCATCAAGAGCTGCTTCCAGACGATCAAGGGAAAGACATATTACTTCAAGAGCAACGGTTACGTGGCCAAGGGCCTCAACAAGATCGGCGGAAAGATCTATATCTTTAATCAATCTTCCGGCGTGATGTATACGGGCTGGCTCACTTACAACAAGCATAAATACTATCTCGGCTCTGACGGGGCGGCTTATACGGAGTGGAACGAGATCGGCTCCAGCACATATTACTTCGATCCCTCGACGGCCGCCATGGTGACCGGTTTTCACAGGGTAAAGACCAAACTGCACTATTTTAACGAGTCCGGCGTAGAGCAGTTCGGCTGGATCACGGTATCAGGCAAAAGGTATTATCTGGATGAGTGGGGCGTCGTACAGATGGGCTGGCGGGTCGTCGGCGGAAAGAAGTACTATTTTGATGAAGGCGGCGCCATGGTGACCGGCAACATCAAGATCGACAATGTCGTGTATTCTTTTGATGCGAACGGGATCTGCAAAGGCAAGGCGGCTGCGGGCGCTTCGGCGAGCAGAGTGTTTACATCCGGAAAGGAGATCACCC
>CACXGR010000301.1 GCA_902767235.1 uncultured Lachnospiraceae bacterium
AGGTCCGGATATGATGAAACTTGATGCTAAGGAAGCAATGGCAGCACAGGCTTACGCGGCATATATGATCGCGACCAGTTATTTCAAGTCTTATGTGTGCACCACACCCCAAATGGAGAATCAGACATATCTCCTGTACCGGCTGCTGGGCGCTGACAACCAGTGCAGAATGGAAGCCAGACTGATCTCCTTCATGGAGAAACGGGTTCTCCCCGAGCTGAGCGAGGAATTTCTGGGCAGCAAGGTAGAGGCCGCGATCTTCCCGGACGGCGCCGGGGTAAGGATCAGCGACGGATTTGAGGAGCTGATCATCCGGCAGACGCTGAAAGAAATGCGGGGCGGCAGAGAAGAAGGAAAGTATGAGATCCAGATCGCTGCCGAGATCCGGGAGATCGAGGAAGAAGAATAAAGAGAAAAAAGGGACCCCCACGGATGTGGCGGTCCCTTTTGAATTATGCGGCGCCGGGGATCAGATCACAGCGCCGCCCACAGGACGGATGGAAAGAACGTGGCAGCAGCCGGGAGCGATGGCACTCTCGATGGCCGCCTTAAAGGTGTCGAGCATATCGAGCGGCACGAAAGCCTGCACTGTGCCTGCAAAGCCGCCGCCGTGCACGCGGAAGGCGCCGCGGCCGTCCAAAAGGATATCGCAGAGGGAGAGCGCTACGCCGACTGCCTGGTTAGCGACGGCACCCTCTACAGAGATATTCTGCAGATACATGTAGGAGGACTCGCCGGAAGCCTTCACGATCTTCAGGAATTTGTCGAAATCACCGCTCTTGAGCGCAGCGGCCTCCTCCTGGGCGCGCTCGTTGTCCAGCACGAAGTGCAGGGCGCGCAGGAAGGCGCGGTCGCCGCAGGCCTCGCGGATGGCGGGCGTGCGCGCGAGCAGATCTTCCTTCGTGATGCCGCGCAGATGCGTCTTGCCGAAGACAGCTGCAACCGCCTTCATCTCTCTGGGAATGCCGGCGTAAGCGTCTGTCAGGTCGGCGTGGCTGCTCTTGGAATCGATGATGCAGAGCGCATAGCCCTCACCGGACAGATTGAGATCGATCTTCTCGACCTTGGGATTTTCGGGATCGCCGAAGTCGATGGCGACGACGCCGCCGACGGAAGAGGCGGACTGATCCATCAGGCCGCTGGGCTTGCCAAAATACTGATTCTCCGTGACCTGTCCCATCTTGGCGATCTCGACCGCGTCGAAAGCGTTGTCACAGAACATGTCGTTGATGATCACGCCCAGAAGCGTCTCGAAAGCAGCAGAGGAGGAGAGACCGGATCCGCCCAGAACATTGCTGGTGCAGTAGACGTCGAAGCCCTTAACGGGATATCCCTTTCCCACAGCAAGCGCCGCCATGCCCCTGATCAGGGCCAGAGTGGATTCCTTTTCCGCCTCAACGGGCTCGAGAACGGAGAGGTCCGCCTCGATCATGCCGTAGCCTTCCGAATAGAAACGGATCCTGTCGGTGCCGTTCTCCGCCGCCGCCGCAATGGCGTCGAGGTTGACACTGGCTGCCAGGACACAGCCGTACTGGTGGTCCGTGTGGTTGCCGCCGATCTCCGTGCGGCCGGGGGCTGAATAGAGACCGATCGGGGCCTGGGCATTCTCAGGGAAAGTGGCGGTAAAGCCCTTGATGACTTTGACAAATCTGTCTGCATAGGCCTGCGCGCCGTCTGCGCTGCAGCCGTAGACAGCAGTCATTCTGCCATTTAAGGCACCGCTCTGCAGTTCTTTGAGAAAGGTATTTGCGTTTTTCATAGTATTCTCTCCATTCCGGAGCACTCTGCGCGTGAAAGACCGGCTCATCAAGGCAGTCTTTCGCTGCAGCCTCCTAGTGTTGAAAGGGTTAACGGATGATCATTTTCCTGCTCTTTTCAGTATACCTTTTTTGGCAGGCACTTAAAACTGAGAAATGTTGTAAAAACAAAGTTTCTTATGGAGGAATTGATCAAAGATCTGATGGAACAGTTCCCCCTTTATGCGGCGGGAAGGACCCTCGGGACCGCCCCGCAGACCGGTACTCCTTCGGGGATATCCCGTACTTGCGGCGGAAGCGGCGTATGAAGTAGGAGAAGTTGTCAAAGCCGCAGAGGGAGGCGATGGAGCCGATGGACTCGGGGCGCTCGCGCAGAAGATAGGCCGCGTAGCGAAGGCGGTAATCGGCCAGATACTCGCCGAAGGTGACGCCGGTCTCCTTTCGGAAGACGCGCATAAAATGCGCGTCGCTGTAGTCGATGAGCCCGGCGGCGTCGCGGACCGTGATCGGCTCGGAGAAATGGTTCTGCACATACAAAAGAACCTGCTTGATCGCATCCTCGTAGGGTGACGGCGGCAGGTTTTCTTCCGTGCTGCGGTGGGCGTAGAGCGCGTAGAAAAAGCGGAAGAGACTGCTGCGCACCAGGAGAGAATAGCCGTCCGGTCTCCTGCTGCAGGCGTCGTCGGCCGAGTCGAGGGCAGCGGAGACCTCGCTGTGGAAGGGAGTGCCCGTGTGAATGGGGCGGGGAAAGCGGAGCGTGCCCATCTCCAGAGGCGTGATGACATGCCGTCTCGTCCAGTCGTTCTCCACCTGATTGTCCATCAGCGAGAGGGAAAAGATGATGTTCTCATACTCCATCCTCACGCCGGGGTCCCCGTCGATGGCGTGCAGCTCGCCCGGCAGGATGGGCATGATGGAGCCGGCCCGCATGGGACAGCGGCGGGCGCCGACCGTCACGGTGCCGCTCCCTTTTTTGACATAGATGATCTCCATCTGCTCGTGCCAGTGCAGGTCCACCCTGTCAAAGTCCTGGGGGATCGTGCACAGATATGTGTTGTAGGCAAATCCCGGCTGTTCATGCAGCAGGGTCTCTTTGTATTGGGAGTATTCTTCAAGGTTCATATCATAATCGTACTATTTTTTGCCGCAATATTGCAAGAAAATAAGTATATAAAATCATTATAATGCTTTCAAATAAGATGGAACAAGTTCGGAGGCATTTATGATTAACAAAAAACTGAGAGATTACACCGGCAAGGAGCTGCGCGAGTGCACGATCCTGGAACTCTACAATGCGGCGCTCGAGCTGACGCAGGACGCTTGCAGGGACAGGGGATACAACAGCGGAAAGAAGAAATTGTACTATATTTCCGCAGAATTTCTGATCGGAAAGCTGCTCAGCAACAACCTGATCAACCTTGGGATCTATGACGACGTGAAAGCGGAGCTGGCGGAGGCCGGCAGGGAGATCACGGAGCTGGAGGAGTTCGAGTATGAGCCCTCCCTGGGCAACGGCGGCCTGGGCAGACTGGCAGCCTGCTTTATCGACAGTCTTGCGACGCTGGGCCTTCCCGCGGACGGCGTCGGTCTGGCCTATCACTGCGGCCTGTTCAAACAGTCCTTCGAGGACAACAAGCAGCATGCGAGACCGGACTACTGGCGCAAGTGGGGCATGGCCAACTGGATGAGAAGGACCGACCGGCACTACAAGGTGCAGTGCGGCGGTCTGGAGTTCGTTTCCACCATGTATGAGATCGACGTCACCGGCTACGGCAGCAAGTGCGGGCGCCTTCGCCTCTTTGATCTCGACACGGTAAATGAGAGACTGATCGGTTCCGGCATCGACTTTGACAAGAAGGAAGTGGAGAAGAACCTGACGCTCTTTTTGTATCCCGATGACAGCGACGAGGCCGGCAGGATGCTCCGCGTCTATCAGGAGTACTTTATGGTCAGCAACGCCGCGCAGCTGATCATAGACGAGTGTGTGGAGAGGGGCAGCAGTCTTCACGACCTGGCTGATTACGCAGCGATCCAGATCAATGATACGCACCCTTCGCTGGTCATTCCGGAACTGGTGCGCATCCTGACCGAAAAGGGCATCGAAGAGAAAGAGGCCGGTGAGATCGTCACCAATGTCTGTGCCTACACCAACCACACGATCCTGGCCGAGGCGCTCGAGACCTGGCCCAGGCACTATTTTAAGGCTGTAGTGCCTCACCTCATGCCCATCATCAAGAGAATGAACGATGCGGTCAAGGCAAAATACAGCGATCCTTCCGTTCAGATCATCGACGCGGACGGAAACGTGCACATGGCGCACATGGATATCCATTACAGCCACTCCGTCAACGGCGTGGCATGGCTCCACACAGAGATCCTCAAGAAGACGGAGCTCAACAACTTTTATAAGCTCTATCCCGAGAAGTTCAACAACAAGACCAACGGCATCACCTTCCGCAGATGGGTCATTGAGTGCAATCCGGAGCTCACAGAACTGATCAGTGAGAAGATCGGCGAGGGCTGGAAGACGGATGCGGACCAGCTGGAGAAACTCCTTCCCTTCAAGGAAGACCAGGCCTTCCTGCAGTGCATCCTGAACAGAAAGAGCACGGAAAAGAAAAAGTTTGCCGCCTGGCTGGAAAAGTATCAGGGCGACAAGGCGGATCCCGATTCTGTTTATGACGTGCAGATCAAGCGCCTGCACGAGTACAAGCGGCAGCAGCTCAATCTCCTGTGGGCCATTGACTGCTATCTGCACATCAAGGACGGCTACAGGCCGCGCAGACCGATCACGGTATTCTTTGGCGCCAAGGCGGCTCCGGCCTATGTGATCGCGAAGGATATCATCCATGCGATCCTCACTTTCAGCAGGATCGTCAACAATGATCCGGATGTGAGCCCTTTCCTCAAGGTCATCATGCTCCGCAACTACAATGTGTCCATGGCGGAGAAACTGATCCCCGCATCGGACATTTCCGAGCAGATCTCACTGGCCTCCAAGGAGGCCAGCGGGACCGGCAATATGAAGTTCATGCTCAAC
>CACXGR010000302.1 GCA_902767235.1 uncultured Lachnospiraceae bacterium
AAGCTCATCGATCCCGATTCCGAGCCCATCAAGGGCGCAGAGTATGTGGACGACCTGATGATGTATCTGCAGAGAAAGATCTACATCATCAACTGCGGCCACGCTATCGCAGGCTACTACGGCCAGGCGATCAAGGGATATGAGATCGTTCAGGACGCGCTCCGCGATCCCGACCTTCTGCCTGAGATCCGCAGCGCGATGCTGGAGTCCGCTTCCGCACTGGAGAAGAAGTACGGCTTTGCCCACGAGGACCTCGTGAACTACATGGAGACCATGATGATCAAGCGCTTCACCACGCCCGGCGTCGTGGATCCCATCGCCCGCGTCTCCCGCGAGCCCATCCGCAAGATCTCCCCGAATGACCGCATTATGGGACCTGCCAACCAGTGCGAGGAGTACGGCCTGGACAACTTCCACCTGCTCAAGGGCGTGGCATGCGCGCTGAGGTTCAAGGCAGAGGATGATTCCCAGGCGGAAGAGCTGCAGAAGTTCATCGCCGAGAACGGCGTCGAGGCAGCGATCGTCAAGTACACCGGCGCCGCAGAAGGCAGCCGCATGTACAATGTGATCCTTGAGGAGTATAAGAAGCTGGCGTAATAACAAGCGACCAAGAAGTGACCTTTAAGGTGGTTTGACCCCAGGTGGGGTTAAACTACCTTAAAGGTCGCTTTTAAAGTCATCGCCGGGAAATCAGCCAGGCCATGATATGCATCGCCTGCTGGAAGCCGCCGGTGGCGATCAACTGCTCGATCTCGTCTTCAGTGTGCTTGACAACTTGCAGGAATTCAGTGCTGTCGGTGTGCTGCTCGTGCGTGCGGCGGCAATTCCGGGCCCGGTAGATGTGGGCATAATTGTCGGCAATGGTGGCGGCGGAAGGCACGGTGATCAAGTGGGACCAGTCGTCACTGGTGTAACCGGTCTCCTCCTCGAGCTCGCGCTTGGCGGCCTCGAGCGCGTCTTCTCCGCCGACAAGGGCGTCGCCCGCACAGACGTACTCCCGACCGGATGCAGTCTCGATGCCGCCCGCAACAAATTCCGTAGTCACTTCGCCGATACCGTGCCGGAACTGGCGGACGCAGAGATAGTTTCCCTCCTCGTCCGAAGCCACGATCACGACGTAGCTGCGGCGGCTGTAGTTGTAGAAGGGGGAGAAAACAGTGCCGTCCGGAAAACGGTACGCCACTTTGCGGAAGTCGATCCACTTGTCCTGCACGATGTGCTCTGTACTGACAGCCTCCCAGCGAAGGTCGGCGTCTTTTTGTTCGTTTTGAAGATTCTGTTCGTTCTTGTTCATATCGTAAAGTTACCCTTTCTGATTCTTATGCATCACCGCCATTCATCATAACACAGGTTTGGCGGCGGCGAAATAAATACATAGACGGGAGCTGCCACCGCAGAAATTAATAAAACATTAATGACAACAATTTTGACATCTACTGTATAATAAATTGACTATTGTTATGGATGATTCATGGAGTAGTAGATGAAGAAATCGTTTACAGCCTTTATTTTGGCGATCACCATCATGCTCACGTACTGCGTACCGGGCTATGGCGCAGAGGCGCCCGCGCAGGGAACGACGGAGATCTCCGACGAGGAAAACAGTGAAGCGGCGGAGGAACCGGCGCCGGAGGAAGAAGCGCAGGCGGAAGATCACAATTTGTCAAAAGATCAAGACGCAGGCAGTCCCGCCCAGCCGGAAGACGCTGTAAGCCAGGAAGAAGAACCTGACCAGCCGGAAGATGCCGCAAGCCAGGAAGAAGCCCCCGCTCAGCCGGAAGACGCCGCAAGCCAGGAGGAAGAACCCGCCCAGCCGGAAGACACCGTAAGCCAGGAAGAAGAACCCGCCCAGCCGGAAGACGCTGCAAGCCGGGAAGAAGCTCCCGCCCAGCCGGAAGAAGACACAAGCCGGGAAGCCACCGCCGCCACAGCAGAAACCGCACAGCAGGCAGCGGAGACAGACCTGCCCGAAGCGGAAGAGGTGACCGACGGACTCGAGATCGAAGACACGGCGGAGGAAACGGAGAGCTATCAGCCCGGGGAAGATATGCCGGCGGATGATCTCTTTGCGGCATATGTGAATGAAGAATTCGGCATCACCAGCAGCGGCGCGGGCAGCACACCCAAATTGAAAGCCCGCCGGGTGCCGGCCGGAAGCCGGCTGAGCGGAGCGGGCAAGGCGATCTTTGACTATATCAGCGCAGAGCTGCCGCGCATCGCCGCGGGCGAGCGGACCTCTACCATATTTGAGATCCGGGCGAATGAGCTGGGTCTCCCGGTAGATGAGCAGGGGAACCTGAAGCGATGGACGGCGGAGGAGCTGGGCGTCGAAAAGATCGTGGAAAAGAAAGTCGTGAACGGTGTCGAGCAGGAGGCCCTTACAAAAGAGGCCAAAGATGCCTTAAAAGCGGCCATAGGGTATAATTTCAGCAAGATCCTTGACGCTCTTTTGGCAGATCATCCCTACCTGCTGTACTGGTATTACAAGACGGAGGATTCGACAGCAGAATTCTTTTCATTCACCAGGAAAAAAACCGGCGGCGTCTGGACGATCAGCATAACCGGCAAAGCTACCTTTAAGCTCCCGGTTCTGCCTGCGTATGCGGCAGGCGACTATGAGGTCGACCCGTCCACGGGCCAGGCGGTGCAGGCCGCTGTATCCAACGCCGCAGAGATCGTGGAGGGGTACAGCGGGAGAGAGGATCTCGATATTTTGGCGGGGTATAGGAGCGAGATCTGCGCCCTGACCTCCTACAACAGGGAAGCGGCCGCGACGGTCGCGGCGGACGGAGAGAAGACGGTCTACGGGGATCCGTGGCAGCTCATATGGGTCTTTGACGGGGATCCGGCGACGGCGGTGGTCTGCGAGGGCTATGCCAAGGCGTTCAAGTATCTGTGCGACCGGACGGACTTCGCGGCGGAGATCGACTGCCGGACCGTGACGGGAGAGATGAACGGCATCGGCCACATGTGGAACATTGTCGGCATGGATGACGACGCAAACTACCTCGTGGACGTGACCAACTGCGACACGAACACGATGGGCGCGGACGACAAGCTCTTCCT
>CACXGR010000303.1 GCA_902767235.1 uncultured Lachnospiraceae bacterium
AATATAATGCTGAATTTCTGCGGTTTTCCGCAGATGTTGTTAGGAAAAGATTAGTGTAGTGCTACTTTTACGCTGATCTTAGGTTAATCAGTAAGATGCGACACCCCCTTGTATTATCTTAATGTTCATATTGAATCCTTTTTCTGATCCATGTGAGCCAATGCTTTGTCTAAAAGGTTTCTCAAGATGGAGCATTCTTCCATGCTAAGCCCGGTGCAGTTCTTCATCATTTCCGGGACGCAAAGTGCATCGTCCTTCATTGCTGTCCCCGCCTCTGTCAAACTGATCAGCAGCGTGTTCTCGTTGTATACCGGTCGTTCCCGCCTGACAAGCCCCTCATCCAGAACCCCGACATCTAAGCAGCCCACTCAGCCCTACTGTTTACAACCGGAAAACCAGTCGATTGGTTCATCTTTGCAGTCTTTTGGCAAATGTGCTCTTATCCATTTTTCATCGAGCTCCATTGTGGTTCTTCTCAGTCCGGCTGCTGACCATCATGTGCTTTCCAGGCACATTCCGTGATCTTCATATCAGTAAACACAGCCTTGAAGCTGGAGTCTTCCGGGCTGCACGCGTAAATGCCAAACCGGATCTTTCCCGCGCCTTCCCACATATGACAGACGCGCATCTGTGTAAAGGTCTCACCGTCCCGGGAACACTCAATGCAGTAATCATCCTCCCGGCGGCTGAACCGGTACCACATTACTTTTACGTCCGCAGGGATAGCTGTTGTCGCCCAGTCTGAATAACCGTGGTTGGTGACCACAGATCCGAGATGCTGGAAGGATTCATTCTCATATTCCACTGATCCTTTCAGCCAGTTCTCGCTGTCCAGATACATCGCGATGCCGCACTGATCGAAACGGTGGTGGCTATCCGTGAAGTCAGTCTTAACAATGAATGAGAAATACTTGTCCTCTGTCTCCATCTGGAGTACAGGCGCATTGTCATTGCGGAAGTGATAATATGTCCTCTGCCACAGATCTGTATGCGGCATAGTAGTGATCTCGACCCGATTCGGATGAATACTGTAATTCTCCGGCTCTCTTGTCCATCTAAAATTCTCGATAACCATATCAGCAGTGCCCCCTTTCAAAAAGCTCCCAATTTCCCGATTATACCAGCCGCGCATTGGTCTTGTATTTCGGGTGATATTTGATACGCACCCGCTGACCTTCTTCTAAATCTGTCCGCGGGTTCGAGATTACGGCTTCAATCTCGCTTCCATCCTCTGTGATGAAACTCACATATACATTGATATCGATGTCTGTCTGTGTACCATCGTCAACGATGCGGGATACGACCGCATCCGTCTCTATTCCGTTATCTTTTATTTCGTTCTTTATTCTGCGGCTTATCAGCATACCGGCGGCAATTACTGCCAGCAGAACAGCCCACATTATTATTCCTTTATCCACAATCATCCTTTTTCTCCATACGAGCCGAAAATCATTTTGATGTATCAAACATCACAGTCATCATCTGCCGTTTTATTCCGACCATTCAGTATGCACCAACCTATCAGCAGGGATACAACAATCATTGATACAGTGAACTACCCACCGCCTTCGCTTCACGTAGAGGACGGGTGTATTCTGCTATTAATTGGATAAACAATCCCGATCTGTCAGTCCGGCTGCTGTCCGCCATGTGCCTTACATGCACACTCCGTGATCTGCATATCAGTAAAAACAGCTTTGAAACCGGAATTTGACTGTACCACCGGCTTATTATAGTATAGCAAAAAGAATAACTTTACGATATCTACTTACCATCGAGGACAGTCCCTTTGACGCATCGCCCCCCGGTTCACCGCCGGATTGGAGGAATTAAATGAATATACTTATACTGAACGGCTCTCCGGCCGGCAGCGCGAGCATCACGCTCCAGACAATGGAATACATTAAGGTGCTGAACCCGGATCATGAATACGAAGTCCTGCACGTCGGACAGCAGATCCGCCGCTTTGAAAAGGACTTCTCAGAGGCGTACGCCGCGCTGGAGCGCGCGGAGCTGATCGTTTTCTGCTATCCGGTCTACACTTTTTTGGCACCGGCGCAGCTGCATCGCTTCATTGGGCTCATGAAGGCGAGCGGCATCGATTTCGCGGAGAAGTTCGCGACCCAGCTTACCACTTCCAAACACTTCTACGATACGACCGCGCACCGGTATATCTCGGACAACTGCGCTGACATGCGCCTCCGCTGCATCCGCGGTCTCTCCGCGGACATGGAGGACCTCCTGACGAAGAAGGGTCAGAAGGAAGCGCGCGCTTTCTTTAAGTATGTGCTGTGGAATATCCGTAAAGGATACTGCGAGCCGGCGAGCGCCGCTATGCCAAAAGAGAGATTTGCGCCGGTCATTGCGACGGCCGCTGCCGTGAAGAAGCGCGGCCCGGAAGAAGCGGGATCTGAACAGACGGCATGCGTCAAACACAGGGATGCTCTGCATATCGCGCTGGTCACAGACTACGACCCGGATTACCAAACAGCAAAAGAGGGTGTTGGGGCAACGGGAGACAGCGCCGCATTAGCAGACAGCACCGCCTTAGTCGCGATGATCGATCGCTTTCGGAGCAGCTTCCCCGGGGAGTGCGAGCTGATCAACCTTCATGAATTCCCTTTCAGCGGCGGATGCCTTGGCTGCTTCCACTGCGCTTCTGACGGAAAATGCATCTATAAGGACGGGTTCGATGATTACCTGCGGGAGCATATCAACGGCGCGGACGCCGTCGTCTATGCGTTTACGATCAGGGACCACTCCATGGGCCATCGCTTTAAGATGTACGATGACAGGCAGTTCTGCAACGGGCACCGTACCGTTACAATGGGAAAACCTGTTGGTTACCTGGTGGACGGAGATCTGCAGGCGGAGGAAAACCTGCGCACGCTGATCGAGGCGAGAGCAGAGGTGGGCGGCAATTTTTTGACAGGAATCGCTTCGGATGAGAAGGATCCGGACCGCGAGATCGACCAGCTGGCGCACCGGCTGGCCTATGCGATCCGGCGGGGTTATACGCCTCCGAAGAATTTCTACGGCGTCGGCGGGCTCAAGATCTTCCGCGACCTGATCTATGAGATGCAGGGACTGATGAGGGAAGATCACCGATTCTACAAGGAGCACGGATTTTATGATTTCCCGCAGAAGAAGCGGGGTAAGATTGCCGCGATGTACCTGGTCGGGGCGCTCATGGGAAATGAGAAGCTCATGAAGAAGAGCAAGGTCTCCATGACAGACGGCATGCTGATGCCGTACAAGAAGGTGATCGAAGAAGCCGGAAATAAATGAACCGGGGGTGACCCCCGGTTCATTTATTCAGAAATGCAGTTCATTATAACACTGACCATCATTTCTTTCTCTTCCGGACGGGACTCTGCAATCATGATCGTCAACGCAACAAGTGTATGATCATCTAAAAGCTTGTTTCCCTGCTCATCATAAAGAATTCCGTTGCGATCAAGGAAATAAAGAAATATAGTCGCTGCGATCCTCTTATTCCCGTCAAAAAAGCTGTGATTCTTTGTTACAAAGTAGAGAAGATTGGCTGCTTTCTCTTCTAATGAAGGATATAATTCCTGCCCGCAGAAAGACTGATAGATATTTCCGATACTTCCTTTAAATGAATCATCCTTTTCCTTGCCGAATGCTTGCAATGAATATTTCAAGGATGGTGGGCATCCGCAAGCTGGACCAGGACGGGAACCATGTTGCAGGAGCTACATTACAGATTTTGGGGCACGACCATGAGACGGTCATGAAGGAATTTGTCACAACTGATGAAGACTTCTTCTGGGCACCCAGCGCCTACCTTAATGACGGAAGCAGCCAGTACTATCTCCATGAGGTCTCAGCGCCGGGCGGCTATCTCATCTCCGAGGAGGATATTCCCTTTACGTTCGAATTGGGAGAAACAATTGAATATCTCCAAATAGAAGATGTTAATACCAGAATAATGAAGACTTATAAGCCTTCCGTAGTCACAGTGAACGGCAAAACTGTGGAGGATAACATCATTGTCATGACCGACAAGGCCACCGACGTGACGATCTCCAAGACGGACATCACAGGGACAGAGGAAATCGGCGGCGCATCCCTGGCAGTATACAGAGCAGAGGATATTTTAGACGGCGAACCGATCGAAGGC
>CACXGR010000304.1 GCA_902767235.1 uncultured Lachnospiraceae bacterium
AACTCCATGATCAACGCGGTCCTTGCGGGCATGGAATTCAACGCCCTGCTCCCCGTCTCCGACCGGCCGGAGCACACGGAAGGCTACGAGGGCTTCTACCACCTGAGCACCATGGAGGGCGGCGTGGACCACGCGCTGATCAAGTACATCATCCGCGACCACGACAGCGAGAAGTTCGCTTACCGCAAAGAGTTCATGAAAAAAGCCGCCGCCTTCATCAACGACAAGTACAGGGAGCTGGCGGCGACAGATATTATTAAGCTCACGATCCGGGACCAGTATTACAACATGGCCATCCCGATGAAGGACCATATGGAGCTGGTCACCCGCGTCAAAGACGCTATGGGCGAGCTCGGCATCGAGCCCATCGTCCTTCCGATCCGCGGCGGCACCGACGGCGCGGCCCTCACCTACCGCGGCATTCCCTGCCCCAACCTCTGCACAGGCGGCTACAACTTCCACGGCCGCTACGAATACGCATCCGTTCAGGAGATCGAGCGATCCGCGGAGCTTCTGATCCTGATCGCAAGGGCCTGAGCGCAAGCGCTTGAGCGGCGCACGGAGATGAATCAGCAAGCGGTGCCTTCCATCCGGGATCCTTCCCGCATGGAGGGCACCGCTCCTTATCCGAAACCCGCAGGCCGGCTCACGCCTTCTCCTGCACAGCCTCATTTCGTTTCTTCTTGGTGTACATGAACACGCTGTCATTTTCCTGGAGCACCAGCGATCCTCTGGGGACGATCATTTCTCCGCCCCGTCTCACCATGACGATGAAGGACTGTCTGGAGATGTCCAGATCCCGGACGGCCTGTCCCTTCCACTCGTGCCTGCTCCCCACGAAGATCTCCCTCAGTTCCATCATCTCCGTGCCCTGCATGGGCTCCGAACCGATGATCAGCCTGTCCCCGGACAGCAGCGTCACGTCTCCTCTCGGGACGATTGTATCGCTGCCCCTTATGACCGCCGCGATCATCATGCCTGCGGGCAGGTTCAGATCACTGATCTTCCGGCCGTTCCAGGCGTCCTCCGGCACCAGCCGCACATTGATGAAACTGACGATCTCGTCCCTGCTCTCCTCTCCCAGGAGCTTGAACTGTGTATACTGCTCGACAAATCCGGCGCTGATGATACCGGTGGGGACCGCCACCATTCCGACGCCCAGGAAAGTGATGCAGATACTGAAGAACTTCCCCATCGGCGTGATCGGATAGATGTCCCCGTATCCCACCGTCAGCATGGTGGACACGGACCACCAGATGCCCGAAAAGGCATTTTTGAACACCTCCGGCTGCGCCTCATGCTCCAGGCTGTACATGCAAAGGCTCGATCCCAGCATCAGCGTCGCGATGATGAATACCGAGGACAAAAGCTGCTGCCGCTTGCTCTTTAAGACTTCCGTGATGACGTTGAGCGAATCATAGTACGCATTGATGCGGAAGAGTCTGAGGATCCTCACCACTCTGAACATTCTGAAAGCGGCGATGCCCGACGGGAAGACGACCGGCAGATAATAGGGCAAAAAGGACAAAATATCGATGATTCCGGACAGGGACGTACAGTATTTGATCACGGCCCTCGGCTCACTCTCCTCCGGATACAGCTCCGGCGCCGTGATCACGCGCAGCACAAAATCGACGGCAAAAAAGAACACGGTCACCTGTTCCACGGTGGTGAAAATGCTTCCGTAGGCAGCTGTGAGATTGTCGAAGGTGCTCATCACGCTCACCACAAGGTTGGCCACTACCGCGCCTATGCTGATCACGTCGTAGATCTGATTGATCGGCTCATCGATCACCCCTACCGATACCATTCGGAACAGGTTTGCCCGGATCACCGGCCATTTTCCCTTTTTTGACTTATCCATAGTGATTCGCTCCTGCCTATTGCCCTAATTCGGATGCATTTCCGTACTGAATCAAGTACAATGATAGTATGTCATTATTATCGCACAAATGCCCCGCGCACACCAATGCAATATTGCGCCGGGAGTTTCCCTCAGAACGGAGGAATTCATGAGACTGTTATTCATACGACA
This sequence comes from uncultured Lachnospiraceae bacterium, assembly GCA_902767235.1. Taxonomy (GTDB): domain Bacteria; phylum Bacillota; class Clostridia; order Lachnospirales; family Lachnospiraceae; genus CAG-791. The sequence goes on from CACXGR010000304.1 coordinate 2,036, forward strand.
CGGAGATCCTGATTATCAGAACGACTGTCTGAATGAGATCGGGATCGAAGAAGCCAAAGCCCTGGCTGCACTCGCCCCCGCTTTGGATCTGGGGACATGCTACGCATCTCCCTTAGGCAGGGCACAGGAGACGGCTGCCATCACACTGGGCCGCGCCGCTTCGGGCGCCCGGGGGAGAGAAGCTGCCGCCGGCTGTTCCGACCTGATCACCACCTGCGACTGGCTGCGGGAGTTCCCCGCCCAGGTGGATGTCAATGACGCTTCCCTGCTTCAGGAAGCCTATTATCTGAAGCGCTTTCCGGACGGCACTTTCAAAAAGCGCATCGTCTGGGA
>CACXGR010000305.1 GCA_902767235.1 uncultured Lachnospiraceae bacterium
GAGCGCCGTGGTGGATTCCATCATCAATGACACGGCCATGAAGGGCAGCAAAAAGCGCAACCTGGACATCGGCGTGGACGTGATGCCTTCGATCCCCCAGGACAACACGGATCGGAACCGCACATCGCCCATGGCCTTCACCGGCAACAAGTTTGAATTCCGTATGCCCGGCTCCTCTCTCTCCATCTCAGGTCCCAACATCGTGCTCAACACGATGATGGCCCACGAGCTCATGCTCTTTGCGGATGAACTCGAGAATTCTGAGGATTTTGACACGGATGTGGCCGCACTGATCCGCCGGGAACTGACGGCGCACCGCCGCATCATTTTCGACGGCAACGGCTACGACGAGAGCTGGATCGCCGAGGCCAAGCTGCGGGGACTCTCCAACTTCTCGACGGCAGTCGACGCTCTGCCCTGCTACATAGATGAGAAGAACATCCGTCTCTTCACGGATCACGCCATCTACACCAGGGAGGAAGTGCACGCCCGCTACAACATCCACGTGGAGAACTATACTGCCACCATCGAGATCGAGGCCCGCACCATGATCGACATGCTGCACAAGGATATCCTTCCCGCCGTCTCTTCTTACGGCACTGCTCTCTGCAAGGGACTGGAGCGGCGCAAGAACATGGGACTCCCCTCCCGCTTCGAAGAGGACGGCGCCCGCAACGTCAGCATGCTCTGCGACTGCCTCTACGATGCATGCAGCAAACTGGAGAAGGATCTTCGCGATGTACCGCTTGATCCCGAGAAGGCGATGCACTTCTGCCACGATGTGATCGTTCCCGACATGAACGAGTGCCGCAGCTATTCGGACGAACTGGAGACGATCACAGAAAGGAGCGCATGGCCCTTCCCCACCTATTCCGAGCTTCTTTTCAGCGAGGGCTGATATGATCACTTTTTTGTCCCGATTACTGATACCGGATCGTCAAAATACCGATCTGCCCGAAGTGAGGCGCCGCTACGGCGTCCTCTCGGGGGCAGTCGGTATTTTTCTCAATCTCCTTCTCTTTGCAGGTAAACTCGCCGCCGGACTTCTGGCCCATTCCGTATCCATCACCGCCGACGCCTTCAACAACCTGTCGGATGCAGCTTCCAGCGTCATGACGCTGGTCGGATTCAGACTGGCAGGAAAGCGCCCGGACCGGGACCATCCCTTCGGACACGGCAGGATCGAATACATCACCGGACTTCTGGTCAGCGTCTCCATCCTCCTCATGGGGGCGGAGCTTCTGCGGACGTCGGTTTCCCGGATCCTGGCGCCCCGTGAGACCGTCTACTCGGCCTTTTCCGCGGCGATCCTGCTCCTTTCCATCGGCGTCAAGCTGTATATGTTTTATTACAACCGGAGTCTTGGCCGGATGATCGGCAGCGTGGCTCTTCATTCCACCGCGATGGACTCCCTGAGCGACTGCGTCTCCACCTCCGTCGTTCTGATCTGCATGCTTGCCGGCCGCGTTTTCGGCATATCCCTGGACGGTTGGTGCGGACTGGCCGTATCCGTTTTTATCCTGCGCACCGGCCTGAATGCGCTTCTTGAGACGGCGAGCCCTCTGCTCGGAGAAGCGCCCGACCCGGATTTCATCTCACAGATCAAAGAAAAAGTGCTCTCGACGCCGGGCATCACCGGCATGCACGATCTTCTGGTCCATGACTACGGCCCGGGCCATGTCATTGTCTCCCTCCACGCGGAGGTTCCCGCCAGCCTCTCCCTGGTAGAGGCCCACGAGATCATCGACCGGCTGGAGTCCTCGCTCGACGAGCGCTTCGGCATCATGAGCGTCATTCATATCGACCCTGTGGATAAAAGCGACATGGCGGCCGCATTCCTCAAAGACAGGCTTACTTCGCGGCTTCATGCCATCCATCCGGAAGCCGGTCTGCACGATCTGAGGATCCTGCGCGGCGACGGTGTGCCGGTCGTTTCCTTCGACGCTGTGCTCCCCTATTCAGTCGAAATGAGCGACGAGCGGATCGTGGAAGAACTGAGTACCTTTGTCACTGAGAATACAGCGGGCTACCGCTCCGACATACGGGTGGACAGAAAATGAGTCAGTCGTTTTAGTGGTGTCTGTTCTTAAGATGCGCCGTCATGATCAGCAGCCCGGTTCCGCTTCCAATAGAGATCTGCGCCGGAATCTCCGATCCCGCTGCCTTATCTTCACTGCCGCCGGCCTCACCTGCCCGGCTGACGGTCTCATTGCTGCATCCCACAGGGAAGTCATTCGTCACCGTGACGTGCTCCACATTGTACTTCATCCCTTGGATCGTCACATCCGTGAGGCGCTCATCCAGAGCGAACAGAGAAACAGTTCCCTCAAAGGATGCCGGCAGCCGGAAGACGCCCTTTCCGATCACAGTAACATCCGTCTCACGGTCCCGAAGGATTCCCGACGCCCCTCTCCTGACCAGCCACACAAGTGTCTGAACATTGGCCATCGTATGATCCAGCCTTCCGCCGAGTCCCCCGTAGATCTCAAAAGTCCTGTATCCCCTCTCATACCCAAGCTTCACCGCCGCCAGCGTGTCCGTATCATCTTTGACCACAGGCAGCTGATAAAAGACGCCGTCGCCGGCTTTCCGGTACTGAGCCAGCGCATCTTCATATTCAGATTCCAGCGAATCGAAATCCCCGATCACAAGATCCGGCTGCACGCCGCGGTCGATGAGATAGCGGAGCCCGCCGTCAACCGCGATCACAAGGTCGCCGGGGGCTTTTTCTATTTTGTCTCCAAAATACTGTCCGGCGCACATGAGTATGCACTTTCCCTTATTGGTGTTTTCCATGCCTTCCTCTCTTTCCCCCAAAAAAAGACCGCTGCATAAATGCAGCAGTCCCTTTTCATTGAACTTATTACTTGTCTCCCGCCAGGATCTGCTTGTTGGCATTGATGTATGTGACCAGCGAGATGATGGTCAGCGCCAATGCGATCCACATGACGATGTCTGTGAGGATCTTCAACTGCGGCAGATTGATGATCATAAGAATGATCATGATCATCTGGAAAGTGGTCTTGAACTTTCCCCAGTAGTTGGCGGCGATGACGACGCCGTTCTCTGCGGCGATCAGCCTGAAGCCGCTGATGATGAATTCTCTGGCGACGATGATGACCACGATCCAGGACGGGATCCTGCCCAGTTCGATCAGGCAGATCATGCCGGAGATCGTCAGGATCTTGTCCGCCAGGGGATCCATGAATTTGCCGAAGTTTGTGATCAGATTATATTTTCTTGCAATGTATCCGTCCGCAAAGTCAGTGAGCGAAGCGGCGACGAAAAGAACGAGCGCCGGCCATTTCATGGCTTCGTTTGTTCCTGAGATTAAGAGCGATGCCACAAAGAAAGGCACGAGCACCATACGCAATACCGTGAGTTTATTCGGCAGATTCATAGTACAGACCTCCTATCAGATCATATTCCTGTGATCCGGTCACAAGTACCTTGACCAGATCGCCTGTCATCAGTTCTCTTTGTGTTTCTATAAATAATGCGCCGTCCACACCCGGTGCATCTTTATACGACCTTGCCAGATAGACGGGCTCGCCCGCGAGCTTCCCTTCCACGATGGCGTCCACTACGCGGCCTTCCATATCCTGCGCCGCCTCGAACGCGATCTTCTGCTGCAGGAGCATGAGCTCCTTCTGTCTCTTTTTTCTGATCCGCGCGGGGACCTGCGGCGACATCTTTGCTGCGGGCGTTCCCTCTTCCCGCGAATAGGTGAACACGCCCAGTCTGTCGAAGCGCATCTCCTCCACAAATTCCAGAAGCGCTCTGTGGTCCTTTTCGCTCTCACCTGGGAAACCCGTGATCAGCGTCGTGCGGATGCAGATATCCGGGATCAGTTCACGGAGCATCGACACCTTCTGCCGGAGCTCCTCCCGGTTTGTCTGCCTGCCCATTCGCTTCAAAATATCGTCCGACGCGTGCTGTACCGGCATATCTATGTAGTGTACAACTTTGGGAAGGTCCCGGATCGCCTCTGCGATCTCTCTCGTGATCTCCTCCGGGTAACAGTACATCAGGCGGATCCACTCGATCCCCTCTATGTCGGAGAGCTTTTTAAGAAGATCCGGCAGCGCCTTGTACCCGTACAGATCCGTGCCGTAAAGCGTCGTCTCCTGCGCCACAAGGATCAGTTCCCGGACGCCCTTGGCCGCCAGAGCCTCTGCCTGTGCGATCAGCTCCTCCATCGGAATGGAGCGGTAATGTCCGCGGATGTAGGGGATCACACAGTATGTGCAGCGCTTGTCGCATCCCTCCGCGATCTTGAGATAGCTGTAATACCCGCCTGTGGTGACAACTCTCTCTGCGGCCGTGCCTGTCCGCCTGTTCTCATTCTCCATGAGCAGATATCCGTTCGAGCCGGCTTCCCCGTCATTTGCGAGGATCTCATGCAAGGTCTCCACGATCTTTTTCTCTGCGGTCGTTCCGATCACGGCGTCGACTTCGGGGATCTCCTTGAGGATGTCGTATTTGTAGCGCTGCGCCAGACATCCTGTCACGATCAGGGCTTTGAGTTGACCCTCCGTGCGCCTCCTGGCAAGTGCCAGGATCTGATCGATGCTCTCTTTCTGCGCGTCCATGATGAAGCAGCAGGTATTGACGACTGCGATATCCGCCTCTTCTTCATCGTCTGTAAAGGAATAACCCGCCTGCCTGAGCGCGCCGAGCATTTCCTCCGAATCCACCAGATTTTTGTCACAACCCAGAGATACAAAAAGTATCTTCATTCCGCGATCTCTGCCTCTTCGTCGGCCGTCTCGCCGTCCTCTTCGTCAAATACAGATTCACCGGGCTCGAAGAACTCTTCCGTTTCCTCTTCGTCGGGTTCATTCTCGGCGAGAATGCGGATCTTCTCCTGATTGAGTTCCTCAACCGCGATGGAAAGCGGCTTCTCGCCTTCCGCTGCCGCGATGAGCGGCTCGTCGCCGTCGACGATCTGTCTTGCTCTCTTGGCTGTGGCCATGACGATGGAATAGCGGCTGTTGATGACCGGTGTCTCGCCCTCTTCCACTCCCTTGTTCACGACCTGCATTAAGTCTACATAAGACGGATGTATCATTTATTGTTACCTGATCCTTTCCTGCGTCGCAGTGCCTGGCATTTCAATCCGCCGCACAACTCCATCCGGTTGTCTGCAGCGGCCATTATCATGCGGCATATTGATTTTACAAAAATTTACTATATCACAATATTTTGCCGGATGTACAGTCCCATTTCATAATGTGCGGCATTTCTTCTGCCCTCAGGTCGATATACGGCTGTACGTGCGGCGTTCCGTCGCTCAGTCCTTATGGCTGCCGATGCCTGTCCGCTTTTTTACGATCCGCTCCATGTCTTTGACAAAGCGCTCTTTGAAGGAGCGGCGGTATCGGTGATCCTGCGTATCCCCGCGGACGATCCTGTCCAGTTCCGCCACGCACTCGTCCAGGTCTTTGTTGATCAGGACATAGTCGTACAGGTGCATCTTCTCC
>CACXGR010000306.1 GCA_902767235.1 uncultured Lachnospiraceae bacterium
CTCACATCCATTCCGTCACAGGTCACTGTTCCGCCGGTCGGCACAAGGATCCCGCAGAGAAGACGCATCAGCGTTGTTTTTCCCGCTCCGTTTGATCCCAAAAGGCCCGTCACTCCTTCTGCCAGCGTAAAGGACATCCTGTCCACCGCGATCTTGTTCTTATATTGTTTTGTAAGCCTGTCTGCCGTCAGCTCCATGCCGGTTCCTCCATCCTGGATATCCAATTTCGTATACTGCCCGACAACCCTCCGACCATCAGGATCATCGCAGCGGCCCATAGGACCGTCCATCTCTCTTCATATAACCACGCAAGAAATAGGGGAGCAGCCGCAAAGGCGGCGGAAGACAAAAGACAGATCAGCACACCGCCCCATCCGTGGTCCGCCCGCTGCTTTCTCTCATACACGGATCCCAGCCATGCGGCGGTCAGATACGGCACCATCATATAAAGAAATACCCTGAGCAAGGAGTAGGAAAAGCAGGGCCTTACCAGCAGGATCACGATCATGAGTCCCAGTGTATTGAATATGCCCACTATAAACAGCCTCGCGAGCATGACGCTTCGCAAAGAAAATCTGGCGGCACACTCCATCTCCGCCATTTTCCACCGGAAGGATCTTCCGGTCTGGACAAGGACTCCGGCTGCAAGAAACGGTGTCATGGCAAACGGATAATTGCCCGGCCTAAGCCGGCATACCTCTGTGAGAAACACAAGCAGCAGCACCGACAGCACCCATGTCCATTTTTCTATATATGGGATCTGCCCGGCAACGAATTCCACCTGGCTTAAAGTCCGTGTGCGCCTGCCTAAAAGCCCCTGCGCCTTCAGCTGCCGGAAGAACTCTTCTTTCCTCTCAGGCCCGGGTGCTTGACAGAGCTCCCGGATCTGTCTTTTGACCATTTCGTTATTCATCCTGCTCCGCCTCCATTTCGACTCTGACCTTTTGAAGGATCCTTCTCAGTTTCCTGTAAACCGCAAACCTTGAGATCTGATACAGGCCGCTGATCACGGGAACCGGAACATCGTTCACATAGCGGAGGAACAGGAGCTCCTTCTCCTCCGGTGATAGTTTCTGCAAGGCATCCGACAGGATCATCCGGTCCATCAGTGACTGTTCGAAGCCTTCCGCCTCGGGTGAATTCATCTCCGGGACATCGGCCTCCTCATCCAGGCTGTAGGTTATCGTCCTGTCCCTGTAATATTGGCGGCAGAGATTGCGGGCAATCGTATACAGATACTGCAGCCGGCGGTTTTCATCCCGGTAGGTCCTGCTTCCCAGGAATCGAAGGAAGGCCTCCTGCGTCAGGTCTTCCGCCGCATGCCTGTCGTGAAGATGAAAGAACAGATATTTATAGATCCGGTCATATTGATCTTCCAGGTTCACTGCGCGCCCTCCTTCCCAAAGTCTTCTCATTATTGTATAACGAAAAATCACCCTGTCTGTGCGCCCGGGAGTTCCAAAAATTTGAGTTGGTATTGACAGTTTAAAACCCCGTCGTTATGGCGGGGTTTAGAGTCAGTGTTCATATAATTTCACCAGATGACCTGCGCCGCAATTAATCCGTACAAAGCAGCCACGATCCCTTAGTAGTCCTCCAGAAAGCTGTGCTTCTTACCATGAATCTTATATCCGAGAACTTTATTGAGCACCACGTTTTCCGTCGCCCGGAAAATATTGCTCTCCACCTGGGGAACCGTCTCCTTCAATGCGGCAATCAGTTTTTTCGTCTCCAGTCTCTTGGAATTGGATGTGCCGTCGTCTGCGCAGCTCGAGCAGTTCTGCGTGAATTTGCAGGCGCACTGCAGAAAGTGCAGTCCTGCGCTGTCGCGCCAGCGTATGATGTCCTTTTCCCGGATCAGATACATGGGACGGATGAGTTCCATCCCCTCGAAATTCGTGCTTCGAAGTTTGGGCATCATCGCCTGGTACTGGCCGGAATACAGCATCCCCATGAGAATTGTCTCGATCACATCGTCGTAGTGATGCCCCAGGGCGATCTTGTTGCACCCGTGATCCTTTGCAAAGCGATACAGATACCCCCGTCTCATGCGCGCGCACAGATAGCAGGGAGACTTTTCGATGTTGTACACCGCGTCAAATATATCTGTCTCAAAGAACTCGATCGGGATCCCCAGAAGTCTTGCGTTGTTTTCGATAATGCTACGGTTTTCGGGACTGTACCCCGGGTCCATACAGACAAAGAAGAGTTCAAAGGGAAACTTGTTGTGCCGCTTCAGTTCCTGAAAGAGCTTGGCCATCAGCATAGAGTCCTTGCCGCCGGAGATACACACGGCGATCCTGTCGCCTTCCTCCACCAGGCTGTACTGCACTACCGCTTTTTCAAACCGTCCTATCAGGTCATGGCGGAATGTCTTGCGAAGCGCTTTCTCGATCTCGTGCCTGCGCTCCTCGTCGGCTGCCGCCCGACGGCTTTCCTCGAGCGCCCAGGCCCCGTACCCGCCTTCCAGACTACAGAAATTTCCAAAGCCCTTTTCCCTGAGTGCCTCTGCGGCGTCGAGACTGATCCGCCCGTATTTGCAATACAGAACTATGGGGATCCCGGTCTCCATTGCCTGTATCAGAGCCGGAATCGGCGTCCCGTTCTCCCAAAATGCCCGCAATTCCTCTTCCCCGACCCTGACAGCTCCGTCCAGCATACCGTATCCGCAGGAATATTCGTCCCGCATATCTGCCGCCAGATAACTGCCGGCAGGGAGCTGTATGAGTCTCCCCGCGCTGATCTCAAGGGGTACTTCCTTGTAGCCTTTCATAATAATCTCCATTCCGGAGCTCTCCGTGCGACGGGGCGACGAGAAATCCGTGAATACGATTTCTCGTCTGCCATCAGGGCTATTTGTGGCGCTCCGGTATATAATCGACCTCTGGGGTCGTTTGTGGACATGTGTGGACAAATTACCTCAGAGGTCCAAAGGTCCACCGGTTCACTTCTTCCCCAGGCTGTATGATTTCAAAAAAGTGTGATGCCCGTCTTTATACTCATAGACACGGATCTCGCAGTTTTTCATCCGCTCCCAGCGCAGTCCGTCCGGCGCATCATCGAGATATCCGCAGAGCGCTCTCATGATGCCGCCGTGACAGGCGACGAGCACGTTCTCATAGTCTTTTGCCTCCAGCTCTTTAAGAAAGGAGGACGCCCTCTCTTTCATGGATTCAATCGTCTCCACCGTGGGCGGTGCGGGAAACAGCTTAGGCATCGCCCAATAAAAAGTCATCGGCAATCCCAGCGCGTAGTATCTCTTCTTCTCATAGACGCCGAAGTTCGTCTCAATCAGCCTCTGATCCACAATGATCTCGGAGAGGTCCACATTGCCGATAATGGCTCCCGTCATCTGCGCCCGCTTCAGAGGACTCGAGTAGACAGCGTCGAAGTGAACGTCTCCGATATTTCTTCGGGACTGCTTGGCCTGCTCGATTCCGATCCGGTTGAGAAGCGCATCCGTTCTGCCCTGCATCAATTTCTTTTTGTTGAGATCCGTCTGCCCATGGCGGGCGATCCATATTTTCATGCTATCGGCTCCTTTAGTGTGCAGCGGGACTCAGCGGTCCCGTTTTCTTGTTCCTCCACATTATAAAGCACACCAAAACACATGACAAATACTTATGCTCACTCTCTATTGCGCTTGTCCCGGTTCATGCAGGGAGTCTCCTCCCCGTC
>CACXGR010000307.1 GCA_902767235.1 uncultured Lachnospiraceae bacterium
CTCAGGCTCAGCGCCCGGTAGGGGACGCCGTGGCGGATGCAGATCGGCATGGTCTGCTCCTCCAGCGTGTAGGAGATCGGCTTGAGCCACTGGGTGATGGGCTTTACCAGCATCTCCTGCACTTCCCGTGAGTGCAGATATCTCTCGATCTCTTTCTCCATCTCCCCGTTGATGTCGGAGAGCCTCTCGATCTCGCCCTCTCTCCATCTGTCGAAGACAGGCATAGCCGCATTTTCCAAAATGGGCTTTACAAGCGTATCCACCGTGCTGCGGTAGAGCTCGTCGATGTGCTCGCCCACGATCCTCTCCACGGTGCTCGAGGTGACCAGGTCCTGGATCTCGGCCCGGAACTCTCTGAGTTCCTCATCGATCCGGCCGCTCCAGGCAAGGCCCCGGGAGACGGAAAATTCCGGCTCCGCCCCGGTGATCACAACAGATTCAGGGAAAGCCTCCCTGCACCACTCCCGAATGGAGGGCATTCTGGAGACGCCGCCTGTCAGGAATACCAATTCGGGCAGTTCACCCTGTATTTTCTGCCTGACATCCCTGAGGCTGGCCATGAAGACGTCCTTAAAGCTCTTTCCGTCCAGCTGCGGGATCCCATCGTAGAGAATGTGCTTCGCCGTCTTCTCATCCATGACCAGGGGAAGGCGGATGGGCTTCTCATAGCTTATGATCACGGACTGCCGGCAGGGATTCTCTTTCCAGTACTCCTCGTCGGCAAAATATTTCTCCTTGAGCCTTCTGCAGGCGAACTCGCAGTAGCTCCTCCAGGGCGGGCTCTGATCAAAGATCTCCCGGATCCGGTCCCCCCGCGGGGACGCGTCCAGCGCACATTCGAGCAGCACTTCATCCATGATGCCGCCGCCCAGCGCCACTTCGCCGGCCGTCTGCATATCCACTTCCTTGCCGCTCATGATATATGCGAAATCCGTAGTGGAGGAGCCGATGTCCACCACCAGCACCGGCTTGGACAAAATATCGTATCCCACCTGAAAATGCTTGGACTGGCAGGCGCTCATCAGCGCCGCCCGGGATTCCGATATGATACGCACCGGGGGATACCCGGCCTCCACGAACAATTCCCTGTAGGTCTCTCTGGCTGTCTTGTCCCAGCCCGCCGGGCAGCCCACATAGAAGCAGCAGTCCTCTCCCTTTACCAGGTCGCCGCTCATGTACAGCTCTCCCAATACACCGGCTGCAAAGGACTTGACATCGCGCCGGCTGTCGGGATCTTTGAGGAACCTGCTCTTGAAGCGGAGCTTGCGCTCCACTGCCTCCGGATTGTAGCAGGCAGCTTCGCCGATCACCAGCTCGCCGTTTCTCAGGCGGGCGTATGCCGTTATAAAACTTTTGGCTTCGCGCACCGTCAGAACCCGCGGCTCGGCGACATCGTTCTTATTCAAACAGGAGACCGCGCTCTCGGCGTCTCCCAGGTCAAATCCGTAATATCGATCCATTACGCCTCCTCACCGACCTTTAAGGTCGCGTGTTGACACCTGTCAAGGTTATTGCCCGGCAACTGCCAGACCCTTGCGGATCAGTGTGCCGTCCCGAACCAGTGCCGGCCGCAGCGTCGTCATCGTCCCGCCCGGAAGAAGTTCGAACCACTCTCTCTTGCCGCCGCCGTAATCCACCACTTCAATCTGCCTGCAGTGCAGGTAATAGCGGATCTGTGAGATCATCTCCTGCGCGGAATCGTCGCCCGGCTCCTCCTCCCTGCGGCAGTAAGCGCTCTCTAAGATCCCCGAGAGGAGCTCTGTCTCTTCAGAGGTGACACTCTCCTGGGACGCATTGATCTGCTGCTTTTCATACGCCGCCATCTCGCCCACTTCCCGAAGGCTCTTATCCATCGAGAGCACCAGCGCCCGAAGGCATCCCCACACTTTTTCCGGCTCTACGCGGATCTCCACCTGACGGTCGGAAGTATCTGCGCCGCTTCCTTTTCCGGCATTTCCCGAAAAGGCAGATCTGCCCGCAAAGAACAGGAGCGCACCGCCAAGGATCGCCGCCGGGATCGATCCCATGAGCGCCGACAGCTTGAGCCCCTCTCCCGCGGAAACCGCCAGCCCCAGAACCGCTCCCGCAAGAAACAGGATCCCGCCGATCAGGCAGGCGATCGCCGGCACGGTCATCTTCACGCCCGCCTGTGAGGCCCCGGCGCCCCGGTCGCTCGACCACACTTTGGCATCCCCCGCCGTATCGACCAGCGGGACCAGCGCCTTCGCGGTCTGCAGCATATGTTTGGCGGCGTCCCTGACCCGCTCTTCATCGCACTCCTCGTTGTACTGCAAAAGCATCCTGTCGAACGTCTTGTCCAGGACAGGCTGCACTTTCTCCGGCACCCCCGCTTTGGCCAGCTCGCTCAGGATCCGTTCTTTATCCGCCTCCAGGATCTGCAACATTTCCATACCGGACTCCTCCGCTCTGTGACTGAATATGATCTGTACTGATCTGCCTGAAATGGCTTCGATAAAATAATCTATTCTCTATTATAATGACACATCGCTCAAATCGGAATCCCCAAATCGAGGACGATCCTTCACCGCGCAGACAAAACGCGCCGGAGGGATCTGTGTCCCCGCCCGGCGCGCCGTTTCAGTTCCTTGTCTTCCTTATAAATTTGTGTATTTTGACAAAATATGGCTGTACAGCGTTCTGGCCGCCGGCGCCATCAGCTGGGGACCTCTCGCCGCCAGGCCGATGATCCTCGCCGCGTCCGGCTCCATCCGGTACTGCCGCACATCGTAGGGGATATCGTTCATTACCAGTTCCGGCATGATGCAGATCCCGAATCCGGCAGCCACCATGACAACCGTGGACAGGTCGTCCACCACGTGGTACCGGGTCTGTATATCCAGATGATTCTGCTTCATATAGTTCTGGATGTCGGCGTCCGTGGACTCCCGCTGGACAACAAAGCGGAGCTTTGCCATTTCGCCGATGGTCATCTCCTCGCAGGGGAGCTCCTTCCGGAAGTCCTTGGGCACGATACACAGAAGAGGATCTCTGTAGAAGGGCTCTATGTTCAGATCTCCCGCGCTGGACGCAGACAGGAATCCGAAGTCCACGACCCCGTTCCGGACCCAGTAGCTGACGTCATCATAAGTCCCCTGAAACACTTCGATCTCAATGGCGGGATAGAGCTCGCCGAAAGATTTTATGATCTCCGGCATCCAGCTGGTGCAGACGCTGGAGAAAACACCGACCTTCACAGTGCCCTGCTTGAGGCCGTTGAACTCCGC